>JAHWHO010000075.1 GCA_019323255.1 Candidatus Woesearchaeota archaeon | reverse complement strand
GATGCCCATGTCGACCATATATGCCTTATTGTCGCAATTAGGCGGAAGGACACTCTTCTTCCTCAGCTTATGGTGCTTGAGCTGCCCCTGAATATATACATCCCTTAACGGCTCAGGATTCTTCTCATTCCACTTCTTCAAATAGTCTTCAATCATAGAATACGACCAGCCGACTGAGGAAAGGAAATTGATCAGAACGAGCACGGCGCGCTTCTTCCCGTCGTCAAGGCCCTTGGAAATGAGCAGTATACATGGAGGAAAGAACTCCTGCGAGATAGCTTCACCGACGGGCTCAAACTCTTTTTGCTTAACACCGGTTTCCGGCGTTTCTATTTCAGGGTTAAAATCAAACGCCTCGACAAACAATCGCTTAGCTTCGCCACTAGAAACTGTAGAACGGTCAAGAAACTTGAGCTGCGGGACAACTTTGGACGGCACAGCAGTCTCTTTCCTAAACGAAAGAATCTGATCAGGCTCAATGACGACGCTGATAAGCCCTGACTTCTCATTAAAAGACCAGGGCATGCGATACAGGTGCCTTGAAGCGATAAGCACAGTGTCGATATCCAGCACCTTGAAAGGATCAAAATTGCCATCTTTAACCAAGTCGGAAGTCTGTTTCCTGGTTTTTTTCGCGATATTCTCAAGGGAGTCGAGTCCTAACAGTTTCTCTGCAAGAAAAGACCTGATTTTCTCCTGAAGAAACAAAGCAATCCTCTTGGGCCCTTCAGGAAACAGGTTTTTAACATCTTTGCCGGCGACCACATCGGGAAATGCCTCGAACGGAATTCCGATATGAAAACCATGGTTGCCGGAAAACTTGACACTAACGTTCTTAACATCATAATGATGCAGCGCCTGCACAAGCAGATGTGCAGCAACTTTGCTGTATTCAAGTTCAGGACAATCGATATCAAGCAAAAGATCCCAGCCTTTCCTTAGCTCATCAAGCTCCTTGGCTTTCATCCCCGCAGCAATGCTAAGAGGATTGAACCAAAGCTCCTCACTGCAATGAAAACTCGTTGCTCCTTTCTTCACGAATTCAAGCACATCCCTTGGGTACTTCAGTACATCAGGACGCTTGCCGTACCCTTTGCCGGAAAAACTTACAGCAACTTCCTTGTCCTCTGCACAGTCAAGAATAGCGCGCTGAATATCCTCTCTTTTGTAATACCTGAGCGCGGTTCCAAGCGGGATCGAAAGATACTTGCTCATGCGCAGCAAAGGGCCTCGCTAGTATAAATAAATTAGGGGCAAGGTTTTTAACGGCCTGAACAATCATAAAACCATGATCCCGAACAAAGAAGAGCTGTTAGACGAGATAGCAAAACTAAAGCAAGACAAATACCTGATAATAGTAGAAGGGTCAAAGGATAAAATCGCACTGGAAAAGTTAGGGCTTACGAACATAATCTGCCTGAGCAAAGCGCCGCTGTACCAAATTGTAGAAGAAGTGGTTAAGAAAGCGAAAGAGGTTGCCATTCTTACGGATTTAGACGGGAAAGGCAAGGAACTTTATCATGTGTTGTCGAGAGATTTGCAGAATCACAAAGTAAAGATTGACAATAGATTGAGAGACAAGCTCTTCATGGCGAAAATAAGCCACATAGAAGGGCTCGCGACATTTCTTATGTAGTTTTTAAGCAGCCGCAATAACCTTTTTAAAATCTAAAATCGCAAGGAAGAATATGACATTCACAAACGTGCTTGATAAGATTGTTACACCGTTATGCGCTGCCCAGAAACAGTTTAATGTTTCAGAGAAAGACGCAAAAAAGACAATCACAGCAGTCATTAAATATCTTGATCGCAACTTAGGGCTGAAGGGTGATGAAAACAGCATAATGACCAATTTAAAATACCGACTTAGCAAAGCGCTTGAAGTAGCAGGTGATGAATCCAAAAAGAAATTTAAAACGGCGATAACGCACTTCATCGCAGCGCTCGTAGAGCAGGGAATAGAATATAAAGAAAAAGTAGAAGAACTCGCAGAAGCGAGACAATCGCTCTAAAATTATATTCATGAACTTACAGGAACGACATATAAAGAGATTGGAAGGCATCTGTTTTGATCTTGATCTTAGAATAGAATCACAGCCATTAAGCAAAGGAGTCAAATACGTGCTTAAGGACAATGTCGTGACGTATGTTACGCAAGTATTACGAAATGCCAAACAAGGCGTTCTGTATTTCGGAAAAGATACTTATGCATTGAAGGCAGATGATGTGAGAACATTTGCACAAGAGATGCGCCAGTTTCTTGAAGAGCAAGAACAGGAGACACCCGCATATGACAGAATATGCAGGGCAGAATCCGCTATACGGAGGCTGATTGAAGGAACGCCTGTTTCATCAAGACTGACAGAAAGCTGTTCAGAATTAGCATGCATACCTGATTTTGAAACACTGCAGCTGCTGCCCGTGGAAGAATTGGAGAAAATAATGCAAAAGCTAAGCATGCGAGGGGACAAATTAGTTCTCGGGAATAGGATACGCATAAGAAATATGGAAGAACTATACAAGCTTACAGATCAGGAGGGTCAAATATTGTTCAACAGAATAGCACAGTACAAAACGGGAGAACAAGCATCAGAACGCTTTAAACAGAGCCTGGGATTCTAGTGTTCATAATCTTTATAATGCCAGAATAATTTGGTGACATCATGTGGAATAATATCAAGACAGTTTTGCTGTTAGGAGCGCTCACAGGACTAATGCTGTTAGCGGGCGTGCTGCTTGGCGGAAGAGCAGGGCTATTGATTGCACTTGTATTCTCGCTACTGATGAATCTCGGAACATACTGGTTCTCCGACAAAATCGTCCTGAGCATGTACAAAGCAAAAAAAGCAGACAAGAAAGAATATGCTCAACTGCACAAACTGATAGAAGAAATTGCGCACGAGGCCAAAATCCCTAAACCAAAAGTCTACATAATTCCAACAATGAACCCGAATGCATTCGCGACAGGAAGAAATCCTTCGCATGCGGCTGTAGCATGCACGCAGGGAATTCTCAGTTTGCTGGATAAAGACGAGCTCAAAGGAGTTTTAGCGCATGAGATCGGGCATATCAAACATAGAGATATTCTAGTTACAACCATTGCGGCGACCATCGCGGCAGTGATAAGCTATCTCGCAATGATGGCAAGGTTTGCGGCAATATTTGGCGGAAGCAGAGATGACAGAGGCAGCAATATCTTTGGAGTGCTTATGCTCGCCATCTTAACACCAATAATCGCGATGATGCTCCAGCTTGCAATATCCCGGTCGAGAGAATACATGGCAGATGCGGCGAGCGCGAAGATTACGAAGAAACCGAAGTATCTTGCTGAAGCGCTTAAGAAACTTGAACTCGCAAACAAAGCAAGACCGCTACACGGAAATCCTGCAACAAGCAGCTTGTTTATTGTAAATCCGTTCTCTGCCCAAGGGTTGGCTGCGCTGCTCTCAACGCATCCGCCGATGAAAGAAAGAATAAGAAGACTGGAAGAGATGAAACTATAATGGAATGCAGAAAAGAAACAAACAAAAAATTCTGCACGTGCACATATTCCTGCCCTAAAAAGGGAATTTGCTGCGAGTGCATAAAAGAACACAGAGAACGAGGCGAATTGCCAGGATGCTTATTCCCGAAAGATGTTGAGAAAACTTATGACAGATCAATAAAAGCATTTGTCAATGCGCATAAAGAATTGATAGAATAAAAAAATTATTTTAAGCCGCACGCACTAAGCAGCTCATCCTTCTTATCCGTTTTCTCCCAAGGAAACCCATTTCTTCCGAAGTGGCCATATGCAGAAGTCTCTTTGTATATCGGACGCTTCAAATCCAAATGGGCGATAATCTCTTTTGGCTTTAGCGCGAAAACCTTTTTCACAGCTTCAGTTATCTTATCGTCGGGAACACTGCCCGTTCCATAAGTATCTACGAAAACACTCACAGGATCGGCAACCCCTATCGCATAAGCAAGCTGGACTTCGCACTTATTTGCAAGCTTAGCCGCAACAATATTCTTGGCAATGTATCTCGCCATGTAAGCCGCGCTCCTATCGACTTTAGAAGGATCTTTTCCGGAGAAACAGCCGCCGCCGTGACGGCCCATGCCTCCATAAGTATCCACGATAATCTTTCTTCCAGTCAAGCCAGCATCAGCATGCGGCCCGCCCAAGACGAATTTGCCCGAGGGATTAATCAAAACCTTTGTGTTTTCATCAAACCAGCCTTCGCATGCAGGTTCAATAACATTCTTGAGCACATCTGCCTTGATCTGCTCATTATCGACATCTTCCCTGTGCTGCGTAGAAACAAGCACAGTATGCAATCTAACCGGAGAGCCGTGCTCATACTCAACACTCACCTGAGATTTAGCATCAGGGCCTAAGTAAGAAATGATTCCGTTCTTCCTGACGTGAGCAAGGCGCTGCGTAATCTTATGTGCCAGGCTTATGGGCAAAGGCATCAAATCTTCCGTCTCATTACAGGCAAAACCAAACATCAGTCCCTGGTCGCCTGCACCCTGTTCTTTATTATGCGCTTCATTCACGCCTGCAGCAATATCAGGGCTTTGCTTGTCGAGGTGAACAAGAATTGCACAAGTATTTGCATCAATACCTAATTCAGAACGAGTGTATCCAATGTCACGCAAAGTAGCGCGAACTATGCCCGGGACATCAAGCGATGCTTTAGTCGTAAGCTCGCCCGCAATAAGAATCATTCCGGTTTTCGCCACAGTTTCAACAGCAACTCTGCTTTCAGGGTCTTGTTCAAAACATGCATCAAGAATAGCATCACTGATACGGTCACAGATCTTGTCAGGATGACCTTCGGTTACAGATTCGCTGGTAAAAATATGCTTCATCAATTTCACCTCGACTGATTGGCACAAAATGCCCAGTATTAAAGGTTTTCGAACATCACGTTAATATTTTGCAGAAATAGCATCCCTAATGATCTTTGCAATCTTGTCGCCCACGCCAGCAATCTGCTTCAACTCTTCTTCGGAAGCACTGAAAACAGCATCAACACTGCCCAAATTCTCGAGCAGAACTTTCGCGAGAGCAGGACCAACACTAGGCAGGGCTGAAACAATATACTCCTGCTGCTCCTTTATGGACATGGGTTTTCTGTCTGCATGCGGGGAAAAGTCCTTCTTGGACTCATCTTGTTCTCTTCTTGCAACAGCGATCAGGAATTGCGCGGAATCATTCTCGTCTTTTGTGTGCACTATAGGAATGCCGTAGCTTATGCTGATAGTAGCAAGCATGCCCCTAATCGCATTAGGATGCACATTCCTGATAGAGTAAATATCTTCTTTCCCCTGAATTATAACGACAGGCCGCTCAAAATTCTGCTTCATTGATTTCAACTGCTCAAGCAAACGCCCGTCAATAATGCTGTTGACGAAATCAGGAACAGTCTTAAGCTCGACGCCAACACGGGAGCTAAGAACATAATCTGCACAATTCAACATCTCCAATCTCAGGTTGACACCTTCATCCGCAAGGCTTTTGACAACACCTGTAGATTTCTCGCGGTAATCTGCAAAAATCTTCACTCCCGCATCTGCAGCTTTTTCAAAAGATGACAGTGATCTCTGCGCTTTAGGAACAAGATCAAGCTGTTTCTTAAGCGACTCGAGCACAAAATTCATCTTCTTCTCTTTAGACCTGGAGCTCCAAAGATAGCCCTCGTCACGCGTTCCCTTTGTGACGAGCAGTATAATCCTGCCTTTCTCGTGCCTGCCAGTCCTTCCCCTGCGCTGGATAGCACGGATAGCACTAGGAATAGGCTCGTAAAAGATAACAACATCAACGCTTGGAATATCAAGGCCTTCCTCTGCAACACTAGTGGCGATAAGAACATTGATCAGGCCGTCCCTGAACATATCGAGCATTTCCACCTGCTTTTTCTGGGAAAGACCGGTATTCCCTTTCTTAGCCTGGCCTACAAAAACCTCGGGGAAGACACCGTCAATACCTTCAAGCGTTTCTTTCAGCTTAACAGCAGTATCCCTGAACTGAGTAAACAGAATGATTTTCGATTTGGGATTTGAATGAACAATGCTTGAGACCTTTTCCTTCACCAGGTTGATTTTCGGATGGTCAAAATCAGATTCGGCCAAACTGCTGACGAGCGCAAATGCGCTTTTGAAATTAGAATCAGAAGCCAAATTCTTCACTGCTTTAACCCGTGAGCTCGAAGCGTCGTGAAACAGGGAAGTCATATACTTATTCAGCGGCGAAATGCCCTGTGTTTCAAGAAGCTCAAGCGCATGCTGTACTTTGATGATTTCAGCAAGAACGCTTACCGCTTTCATCACCTCAAAATCCTTCTCTCCAGAAGCCATCTTCGCCTGAAGCAAAGCCTGAAGACGCAAAATTTCTTTCTTGCTGACCATGTCATCAAACCGCACACCCAGACGCCTAAGTTCGCCAATCTTAGATCTGACACAAAGGTCAAGAAGCCTTTTGACTTTCCTAAGCTCGTCAGGAAAATCAACAACAATTTTCTCGATATCCACCTGCTGTAAGTAAGGCTGAACATCAGGATCCGTGTCAGTCCTTACTTCTACAGCTTCGATGAAAAGATTGCTGCAGACTTCCTTAATCTTGTCAATCTCGCTTCCTGGAGAAGCAGTCAAAGCAAGAACTCGCGGCCAGTCCGCCCGTTCATTATACTGCTTGGCTATAAATGCATAACTATAGTCCCCTGTAGCGCGGTGAGCCTCGTCAAAAACGATTAGAGAAACATCTTTCAAGCTGATTCTGCCGCTAATGATATCATTTTCCAGACCCTGAGGTGTAGAAAAAATAATTTTTGCAGATTTCCAAAGCTCTTCCCTTTTTGCAGGCGGAACACTCCCGGTAAAAACAACGAATGAATCCTCTGCAGCCTTAAGATGATCTTTGAACGTGCGCATATGCTGTTCGACAAGCGGCTTTGTGGGTGCAAGAATCAGGATTTTGCTGTTCGGATAAGAAGCCAGCCTTTGAGCTGCGAGCATAAGAGCTACACCTGTCTTTCCCATACCTGTAGGAAGCACGACAAGCGCATTCTTCAACGCGGCAGTCGAAAGTATCGTCTCCTGATAAAGCCTAGGCTTGAAACCAGCAAGCATGAGAACAGCAATGAAACTGGCTTAATATAAACCTTACCGGTGCGCATGTCCAGTGGTCAAAATTCTTCGCTTTGAATCCAGCCGCGCTTATGAATCCAGAATCCTGCAATAATTCCAAGCACGAAAAGGAGCAGGACAAGCTGCAAGTTATGCAGAATCAAGCCCAGAACAATACCCAGCAAACAGCCAAGAATAGCCAGAATCAATGGAAGTTTCGCGGACTGCTCAAACCTATACCAAATCCTGCCGAAAAACAAGCCCATAATGAAAACAACAGCATAAGCTGCAATGGTGCTGTCAGTCATTATAGCAACAACAAATCCAAGAACCATGAAAAGCAGGGCTACAAATTCCGGCCAATCGTCCTGAAAATTGAAGTAATCAGTCATATATTCCTCTCAACCGCCAATAAGTAGATGAGCCATACAATTATTCCTATAATAACCGCGTAAATATACGAGTAGAAATCGAACATATACGCCATGATTGCGTAGCTGCCGATGGCAGCGGTAAAAAATATGTACACAAGACGTGAATAATACATCACCCTGCTGCCGTCCAAAGGCGGAATAGGCAAAAGGTTCCAGGCAGCAAAGATAAGATTAAAGGTGAACAAACTGTCTGCAAGCGTGACAGGAAACAAGTGGATCCATGATAATATCACGAGAAAGCTTGCCAGAAAAACATTTGCGAGCGGGCCTGCCAAACAAATACCCGCGTACTCATGAAGATTAGGGCCATACCTGAACCTGCCAAAACGGTGCTTAGGCATATGGTGAATAAGCGTTGATGATGCGCCAAGAAAAACAAAAAGGCCGTTGCTGATAATCACTCCGAGCACGCTGATCAAGAGACCATACCACCAAAGCTTTTGCTCAACCCTGAATCCCTTATAGAGGCCCCAAAGCCTCTGGCCCGCATGATGGATGAACAAAGCAAGCGCGACGAAAGCAATAGCCTTCAGGAAATTCGCAAAGCCAAATGCAAAATCAAACACCTCACCGCCCCACTCATCAAAAGAGACCACAAAACCCAGTACGAATACAGTAATCACAAAACTACGAAGCTCAGCATTGCTGAACCAAAAATACCTTTTCAGCTTATCCACATAGTTGCTTGCTATCATCTCTTTTCAATACAGAACACCCATTATTTCTTTAAATACTTTTGCAACAAATCCTGAATATCCTCCTCATGCCCCGCGCCGACGACAGCTACAATTCGGGCATCAGGATTGCTCTCGACAAGCGAAGCTATCGCCTTTGCCATAAACACATTCCTCTCAGAAATCAGAACCCTGTAAACATTCGGATACCTTTTCTTCACCTCTGCAAGAAGCTTGGAAATGACCTCTTTAGGAGGAACTTTAGAAATGTCAAATTTCAAGGAGCTGAAACCAAATAAGCCCTTGATAATGTCGATGAAGAAATTCCATTTCTCTTTCCAGGACAAAGCCTTGCTGAACCGGCGCAAAGTGATTTCAATATCGCGGTCGATTAATGCAATTTTCGCCTTATTCTGAGCTGCACACCTAATAGCGGCAATCATCTCATCCCCTGGCGAAACTCCGACTTTCTTGCCCAAAGACCTCTCGACCCATGAGCCCAAAGCGCCAAATACCCAGCCCTTAAAACCAAGGCGCTTGATGTCTCTTAATCCAGGGCCTTTCTTCTTTCCCTTCTGCATCAAAGCTACAAGGCGCTTCTTGTCAAGCTCAACAGCCACAAAATCCGGCTGGAACTCCTCAATAGTCTTCCTGACCGTTTTGAGGCTATCTGGCGAAATATGAGACGTTCCAACTATACGAATATTGTCCATTACCAATACTGAGATGGCATAATCTTTAAATACTTTAACTAAGAAAAAACCTCTATATCAAAGGAGGGATAAATATGCTCAGAATGAAGAAAATCACTGAAACATACGACATGAAAGTATTCACAGATCAAGGAGACTACTTCGGGGATATCGAAGAAGCGGTCCTAACCCCGACAAAAGTGAATGCCTGGAGAGTCAGAGCGACAAAAAACTCATTTTTAAGCAAAGTACTAGGCAGCGCGAAAGGAGTCGTTGTGCCGCATCAGCTTGTGAAGGCTGTTGGAGACATAATGATCATAAGCAAAGCAGCCGTTCCATCCTACTCTGAAGAAGAGGAAGTGGAAGAAGCGAAATAAAATTTTTATATTTTCCAACTTTTTCTAGATTTTACACGCCAGTGGTCTTACGCAAACTTTTAAAAAAGTTTGATCAAAACCAGTCAAGTGGGATTTCATTGCATTCAATCCCACGAAATACTAACAGAGTTTACACGCCAGTGGTCTAACGGTATGATCCGAGCTTCCCATGGAAACGGAAAGAGCTTGTGGCCCGGGTTCAACTCCCGGCTGGCGTACTATCTTTTGAAAATATTTAATAATAGAAAAGATAAACAAAGAATATGGAAACAGCAATAAACGTTTTTGGCATAGTTGCGGCATGCGCAGTACTGTGCATGGTCCTGCTTATGGCTATTGGCTGAGCCCAATCACCATGCGCAATCCTTTAAGGTTCTTGTTCTCAACCTGATTATCATACAAAAGGCCATGCCAAGTATCACCGAGTGAAGCATACATCAGCCTTTCATCGCCATTCTTTACGCCAACAACCTTCCACTGGCCGTCAACTTTTGCAACAATGTAGGTATCTTCAATGTCTTTCACGAAATACTCCCCGGGGATGTTGTTATACTCTTTCGCCCTGACGATAACATATGCTTCGCCATCCTTCTCGCCTGAATATTCATACGTCGCGCGATCATAAATAACCCCAAGATTAAGCCGCGGCTTGTAAGTTTCTTCATACATCTGCTCGAGCTTTTCAAGCTTGTCTTTGTCGAAAACCTCCTTGCCTTTCTCATACAACTCGAAGAACAGGCTAGTAGATTTAGCCCGCTCAGAATAGATCTCCCATTCATTCTCTACAATCTTATGCATCTCGCCTCCGGTTATATCGAGATTTCTCCCGAGACCTTCTGCATATTCGTAGATATCATCGGAATTTTGGTTCTCTATAAACTGCCTGACAATAGCAACCCGCGGATTTTCCAGTTCCGCATCCTGCGCAGGGTCTGATATAGTATTCGGGACAGAGTTGGTCTCGAAGTTATAGTCTGGCGGAGCATAGACCGCAGCAGCCGGCAAAAGCGGCTCAGACTGGTATACTTTAACTTCCTTCTGAGCACAGGCGGCCAGCAGGAGCAGCAATAAGATAATACCTCTTTTCATATAGAGAGAGTGTGCAGCGGGCTATTTAAGCTTTTACTTCGGGAATAGACTCAAACAAGCCCATAAGCCCCTTCTTCAAAGCAGCTTTTTCAGTTATCAAGTCATGCGTGCACGGATAAACAACCCATTTATCATTCGTCTCCGGATTAACAAAGTAGAAACACAGATTACGAAAAGATTTCAAAGAATCCCAATGGTCCACCACGAAGCTCACATTGCTCTTTTTGTTAAGTGTGATTACGCACAGCTTTTTGCTTTCCTTTACAATCCGGCCTGCATCATGAAGAATATCCATGACTAAGTAGAAAGTATCGCCATCAGTCCTGTGTACAACAAAAGAATCAGCCCCCGTATCCTCAAAAGACTTGATATTGCCCTCATAGAGATCCCGATTCTTAAGATAGGTGAGAATCCAGTCCTTTAAATTAGTCATGCGGCCAGAGCAGCGAATAGGGTATAATAAATTTTTTAGCCACAAAATAGTGAAAATCATTTAGAGCAATATTTATATAGTAAGCAGCGTGCTGTCATCCCGAGGTGTTAAGAGGTGCAAGATAAAATTCTCCAAAAAGTGGTTGAAGACGTACAGGACAGCATAGAATCAACGGAGAAGGATCAAATCGCCGGGAATTTCAAAAAAATAATTCCTGCGCTTCTCGAGAAAGGTATCGACTCTGTCGACCTAACAATGTTTGATCCGTCAACAAGAACAGACCTTTTGAATGCGCTCGGCGACGAGTATATGCGAAAAGGAAAACTTCCGGATGCAATGAAAGCATTCATACTTGCGGGGAGCAAAGAAAACCTTACGCAGATTGGTAAAGATTATGAGAAAGTAGGGCTGTTCTCAAATGCAATTGATGCTTACCGGCTCGGGTCTGACACAGATAACCTATTGAGGCTCGGAAGGAAGTGCCTCGAGGAAGGAAGACTCGCAGATGCTATCAAAGCATTCAGAATATTGGGCGATACAGGCATGCTCTGCAAGGTCGGAGAAGAGTGCCTGCGCAAAGAAAAATATGATTATGCGATAGAAGTATTTGTTGCGGTCAATGACAAAAACAGGCTCGCAGAAGCAGGCGACCGCGCGCTCGAAAGCAACAGAATAGGCTATGCGGCAAAAGCATACGAGCTCGCAGCAGACAAGGAAAGACTAACAAAACTTGGCGATGTATGCCTAAAAGAAGGGCTGATAAGCACGGCGTACAGATCATATACTCTTGCAGATAACCAGATGATGGCCGCATTCGTCAAACAGAATTTTAATATCCAACTATGAGATGCAACCAACACAAAAAAGATCTTCTGTACCAGTGCAGCTGGTGCGGGAAAAAAATATGCGAGCTTTGCATAGGCAGAAAAGAAGGCAACAAAGTGTACTGCCAGCATTGCCACGATAAACTCAAAGAAATAAAACGCGAAAGAATCGTCGCGAGACAGCCAGAAGAGCCCGTCAAGCCAAGATTTGAAGACGGCTACCTGGTGCTAGGAGAGTGAAACAATGGACGTTGAAAAACTACAAAAAATTAATGCACTTGCAAATGAATTAAAGAAGCACAATTTTGCTAAAGACAATAACGATGCTGTTTCCCAGGCGGAAGGCATTTATGACCCGAAGAAAAAGGCAGAACCAGAGCCGCAAGTGAAAGTGGAACAAATTGATGACGGGCTGATAGAGCAAAAGTTCCAAATGCTGCTTCAAATGCACCTGAAAAAATATGAAGAAGAGCTTGCGGGCGTGAAGAACGCGCTAAGCCAGCTGCATTCGCAGGTTGCACAGCTAAAGACTGTAAAGTCTGAGCCAAAGCAAGAAAAACAAGAGGAACTCAAAGCAGCACCTCCACACCCGAAAAGAGGAAACTACACATCAGCAGATGTAGATGTCCAGAAAATGTTCTACTTTGGAAACAAGCGCTAGTACAAAATCATAAAGACCATAATGCACCAGAGAAGAACAGGAAACATAAGCTTGATATCTGCGAAGCCCTTGTGAGGATGGCGCGCAACAGCGCTGCCGGACTCAACGAGGTATTCATATCTGAATACAGCGTAAAGAACAACAGGCAGAGTAATGAACATACTGCTGTGGTTGCCGAAAAAAACGAACAAAGTGTAAGCAATCAATAATGCAGAAGTAATGATGCTTCCAATCTTCAGCGTTATCGGCGAATCGTAGTAAGCTAGCACGGGACGATGCACCAATGCATCATCGCCAAGCTCAAGAACCTCGCCCTTTCTTTTGCCCAGTGCAATGAAAAGGCCCAGGAAGAAAACATTGGCTACAAGCCAGGGGCTGATCCAAACTCCGATCGCAAAAGCACCGGCTGCTGCCCTCAGCACAAAATTGCAGGCAATAGCCAGAATGTCAGCAAAAGGCTCATGCTTGAGCCAGATAGTATAAATCTGCGAGAGCGAGAAAAATGCCAGCGCGACATAAGTGAATGAAACAGGCAGGAATAATGAGATTCCGAAGCCGCCCATGCACAGCAGGACAACAAGGAGCAAGGCTGCAGAGTCTCCCACTTTGCCGGATGCAAGAGGCCGACCTTTCTTTTCAGGATTTCTCTTATCGCGCTCCTTATCTGCGAGATCATTCAAAACATATGATGCAGATGACAACAGGCTAAATGAAGCAAATGCAAGGCCTGTGATGATAAGAAGATTTGTGTTGAAAAGGTTGCCAGAGAAGATTAGCGCAAGAGCGACAATGAGATTCTTATACCACTGATATGGCCTGACAAGCCTGAATAAGTTCCACAACCCCATAATGCTACTGGGCAGTAGTGTTGGTTTATAAATGTTTATGGTTTTAGACCTGAACGTCCCCTTCCCTGCCTAGCACTACCGCGTATTTCTTGCGAATTGGCGCGATAATGTCCCGCCCAAACTCGTCAACCTGCTCTTTTGCCCTGCCGATATGAGATTCGGGGTCCAGATATGCTTCCTTGGCGCTTAAGTCGACATCAAAGCCGGCTTCAGCAAGTAGCTCAAGCATATTATTTTCGCTGCCCCTATCAATGTTAGCTCTGGCAGCAAGCGAGGCCAATCTTACTTTTTCATGGGCTTCCTTGCTGTCCAAACCTTCAATCGAAGCCTTCAGCATTATACCCTCTGCAGCGAGGAAAGGCATGTATTGCACAAGATTCGCTCTTGCCCGCTCAGCATGAACTGTAAAACCATTCTGTTTTTCGGTATCACCAGAAAATACTGTAAGAACAAGTTCGAGAATTGCATCTGTGTTAAGGAAAGAATAATCAAGCGAGTCTGCTTCCCAGTTAGTAGAGCCTATCTTGTTTCTTACAAGGCCGTTAATTCTTTCACATTTCATAGGGTTCTTTTTGTAAGCCATCGCTGAAGAGCCAACTTGAGACTTGCCAAAAGGCTCGTTAACTTCCAGATCATGCTGCAGAAGCCTCACGTCTGTCGCCATTTTTCCGGCGGCGATTGCAACCTGATTCATGCAGATATGCGCCAACCCGTCCAGGGCCCTTCCACTGCCTCTTGAAATTGAAGATATGTGCTCGAGATCCTTCAAAGCAAGCACGAAATTATACGCCCAGAGCGCAATGCGTTTTCCGTACGTAGTAGGCTGTGCAAACTGGCCGTGAGTGTAGCCAGTGCAGACAGTATCCCTGTGCTGTTCCGCAAAACTAAAGATCTTATCGATCGCATTAGCGGTCTTTGCAGTAATAATCTGCAAGGCGGACTTGTTTGCCATAGTATCAGGAGCTTCTCTCACGACAAGTTCCTGATTCTCCAGAAGGTATTGTAAAATATCGTCGATCTGGTAAAAAGACTCTGAAATTATTATTCTTCTTTCTGCGGAATCATCAAGGCTGCGCTCAAGCCATGGCTCTGAAGCCATGGTTGCAGCCTGTTTAGCCTTATTGTTAATATCAATGACGTCGCGGTCTATTCGCTTCTTTTCAGGATCGCTCAAACTTTCCTTTAATATATTTGCGAGCAGAGCCAGAGAACTCAACACCTGATAATCAACGATTCTAGGATAAGTTTGCCCGGTTATCTCGTATGTTTCAGCAAAGCCCATTCTCTCAGCGATCATTTGGTCGAGAGCAACAACTTTTCCATGGTCGCCGAACAGTTCAAGATAACTCGCCTGCGTGCCTGTGGCACCTTTGGCGCCTCTGGCCTTCAAAGAACCTGCCCGGTATCCCAATTCCCCGATCACGAGCGAGAGATCAGCACCAGTGAATTCCTGCAGGCTTCTTGTTTTTTCAGCAACTAATTCAAGACCATTACGCATCGCAGTAAGCTCTTCATTATCACAAACATACATGCTTGTAGCGCCCAGATGGAGCTGGTCACCTGCTTTTGGATAAAAAGCGTCAGCTTTTTCTGCGAATTCCTGTTTGTAGGCCATCACATCGTGCTTCTTTTTCCGTTCAAGCTGCCTTGCCCGCGCGAAATCAATGTCATCCTTAACTATTTTCAGAGCGGCGATCTGCTCTTCAGAAATAGGAAGCCCCAGTTCTCTTTCAGCTTCAGCGAGACAAATCCAAAGTTCGCGCCAGCCACCATATTTTGCGCGCTCGGAAAAAACATCCCTCATTTCCGGCGAGCAATTAAACCTGTAATCATCCTCGCGGGGAGGGAACAATGTTTTCATCTCTTTGCTTGAATATCTGCCCCGCAAAGGAACAGTCGGTTGGGGTCCTTCAATTGCCATTAACAGTGAAATCTGCCAACGTAATAAAAGCATTATTGTACCGCAACAATTAAATATCGCCCTATTGACTATATTCTAAAATGAATATTAAAGCAGTCGTTTTGTTAATGGTCGTATTGGCCGCGTGCGCAGCAGAACAGCAGGCAGAGCCCTTGACCTGCAATGCTCCATACTTTGAATACAAATCCGGAGAGTGCTGTCTTGATGCAAACAGCAACAGGGTCTGCGATGCAGATGAAGTAATGCCTGTAGAGCAGGAAATACAGGTCATAAGCCCTGAGCCGACAATAATGCAGCAATTTTTAGAAGATGCGCCAACAAAATATGCATTCCACAATTTCAAAACAGGACTGGTTTTAGTCGTGGGCGACAAAAGAAGGGCAATAATGGAGCCCGTAGAAACAGGATCAACAAGCATTTACTGGGATTTAGCAGAGCAAAGAGCATGGACAGTGTGCGACAGCGACGTCGAGTATGCAATTCTCGGCAGAAGGTATGATGCGGAAGTTGCGAGATGCACGCCGGGACAGGTAGATGTCAGGGAATTGAACAGAAACGAATATCTTGAAAGCCTAGACATAGCAGACGGCCCGATAGACTGGATGCTAAGATACAAAGACAGGGAACCAACAACAGTAGACACGCAAATGCAGCAGATCAACTACAGGAGCATTACACCAATAGTATATTATGATGAGCCGGACGGCTCAATGACGATAATTAAATTCGACAAATATTACAAAGTACCAGTAAGAATAGAACGGGTTAAGAGATCAAATGGCGAGGTCGATAAAACAGTAGTCAACTATGAGTTCCATAAAAACGAAGTAGAAGGCTACCCATTAACTGAAGCGACAGTAACTGCGCCGCAGCCAAAATTCCAAGAAGCAGGAACATATGAGCTGGAGCTGACGCACATTTACCCCACAGACATGCACACAGTCAGAGTTAGAGGGTATATCAAAAACCTCGCAGAAATCAAAACAGGAAATACGAGGCTAAAAATAGAATGCTACAACAAATACGGCGACGTGAAGGGATCAGATTATGTATTTATAGGCTCGATCTCGCCGGGAAGAACACAAAGCTTTGAGACAGATATAGAAATGAACGCAGAAGATCTCGAAGATTGTTATGCGGAGCCGGAAGACTACGTATGGAGCTGGAACTGAAAAGTTTAAATAACATTTCTTTTGAATTCTAAATGAGGTGGTCTAATGATAAAACTAACAGACGAAGAGAAACAACTAGTGAAAGAAGGAAAACTGGATCCCACGGACATAATGAAATACCGAGAAGAGAACCCTGTTGAGGAGAAAGACGTTACTGAATTGGAGAGCATCAAGCAGCAGATAAGAGAAACAAACATGATGTACAAAGACGCGATACAGAAAAATAAAGACCTTTACAAAGAGCTTGATGAAAACAGGAAGAAAAAAGAAGAATATCGGAACAAGCTCGCGGAATTAAGAAAGAAGAAGAAAGAACTTCAATGATGTCTCATTAAAGCCTGGGTATCCTTGCAAGACTTCTGCATGTTATTTTTTATTACCCATCGCTTTAGTTTTCTAAACTCTGCGGCAAGCTCTTTCGGCGAATAATGCTTCGGGTCAATATAGTCCGGATAGCCGAACTTTTCTTCGACATATTTTTTCTGCAGGTTTTCCAGTTCGTCCTGAAGCTTTCCCTTAATCTCGCATACTTCGACGAAGAAACCGCTTTTTCTTAGCTCTTCCTTGGCTTTCACATTGATATAGCCCGTACAAATGCGGATCAAAGTAGTCTTTTTATCAGGATTAAGCTGCTTAACAAGCTCAACAGCCTTTTTTGCATAAACATCATTGTATTTCTTTTCGATCTTGTCAAGACCCTGGAAAAACTTCACAGGAACTTCTGCAGTGAAAATTTTGTCAGTTTTTGTATCGTAAAGGCCACAAAGAACGCCGCCAAGCATGAACCCGACGCCGCTGTCATCAATTGAGATGGTTCGTTCTACTCTTTCAGGACGAGTCGGCTTATTCTCCATAAGGCATACATACGTGTGGAAATCATTTGTTACCAGTTTCAGGCCTTTCTTAGACTGGTAGACCTGGATATTGAACTTAGGATCCGCACGCTTGTCATCGCCAAAACAGGAATAGATAATGAACTCGTTATTTTCCACATTCCTTTCAGGCAGGCCGAGTTTCCTGATTCTTTCAACAGTGCGCTCATCAATAATCATAGAACTGTTACAAAGAGGTTATTAAAATAGGTTTGGTTCTTTATACTCTGAGACGCGGTTGACAAGGTCGCGCATGGCCTCATCGATCTCCCTTTGAGCTCCAAGCGGAAGACAGACAATGTCCGGAGATAGAGAAACAGGCAGAACCCTTGCTGCATACCTACGATCTGAAGGCTCAGCAATTATCGCGCAGATATGTTTCCCGTTTAGATCTAGAAATCCCCTGGCAGATTTGTCAAATTTACCGTCATATGCTGCGCAATTCAAGATACGCTCCGCCTGGGTTTTAGAGATACCTTCCCAAGTAGGAAGTGTATAGCCTAGAGATTCTGGCGAGTTGGCGTAAACCCAACCAGGAAGCGTTGGTTCGGCTGAACGCAAATCCAAACGCGGAACAGCATTACATTCGTGAATTAGAATCAGCTCTTGCTTTACTAGGTCGTATAATGCGCCCAAGTCTGGAAAGCCAAAATTCTCAGGGATTCTAGCAATGAGCTTATTTCGATTAGGTCCTGAAATAATCCTCAAAGCAGTTCTCACAAGAAACGGATCGCTGCACTTAGAGATAGCTGCATCGATTTCCTGAACCATTCCCTGCTCGTATCTGCCTAAGATCAATTGCATCAGTCGTTCTCGACTCTAGGAGCCAGAATAAAGCTTAACAGAAGCTTGTCCACAACCTTGTACTCAAGCTTCAAAGGATAGTCCTGGTTGAAATAGATATTCACATCGCCAGCAAGCTTAGAACCATTAATCATCTTCTTCAAATATTCAAGAGAATATTTTGCCTTAACCCTTGCAGAAGTATCGCTTTTGATCTTCGTGCGCTCACTTGGTTTGATTTCGATATTGGCCTTAGAAAGGTCGCCTTCAGCAAGAACATTGAGCTTGTCCGCATCAGCAGCAAAAGTGACGCTCTCAGCAACAATGTCCGCATCAGCGATAGCATCATTCAAGACAGAGCTCTCCGTATTTATTGTTACAGGAAATTCAAGATTCGGAACTCTCTGCTCCCTGTCCTCAAGATCAATCAAAGGAAGGCTAAATGTTCTCGTGCTTGAGCCTTTTAGCTGGACCTTCAGCTTGTTATCCTCTGTCTCACGCACAACAAAATCACTCGCGCCCGCACGCCTTAAAACCTGCTTAAGGCTTGAAAGATTGACGCAGATATCCTGGTTTTCAGCCAAATCATACTCGGTAAAACTGCTCGACAGGAGCTTGAAAATGACCATGGCCACATTGGCAGGATCCATCGCAGTAAGTTCGAGGCCTTCCCTGGAGACTTTGAATCTAGCTTCAGAAACAAGATCCGATATCACTGATATGCTGTCTTTCAATAAGGCAGGATCTGCTAACACTAACCTCATTTTTCGTACCCCTCCATGAACCAGCATGAAGCTGGCTTGTTTAAATACTTTACTATACTTGAGTTACAATTTGATCCTTTCACCTGTGTGTAGAATATGTATATTTGTGTATCCTTTTTTCTCAGCCATAGCTTTGAAAGCCGCTTCCTGATGCGGCTCGCCGTGCGCAGGAATGAGATGGACAGGCTTTACCAAATCAAGCATGCGTGCAATATCCTCAATGTATGAATGGCCTGAAGCATGAATGTCTTCATAGATCTTGACTCCTTTTTTCCTTAATTCTTCATCCAAAAGATGCTTATTAGAAATATTCGGTTCAGTGGGAATAGTTTTGGAAGAGAAGACTACCGCATCGCCAGGATCAAATTTCCAGTCAAGAACGCCCCTGACCATCTTGCTCAGAGTTGATTCGGGCTCGCCCTGGTGGCCGGATACGACAAGCAAATAATTCTTCTTGCCTTTCTTCTGGACTTCCTTCAAAGCAGACCTTACTTTCCGGGAATATTTGATAATCTTGGCATTCTTCTCGAGATCACAGATGTGCGCGTCCTCGGCAGACCAAGCATACTTTGAAAGGCTTCTTCCGGCGAGGATTATTTTCCTTCCAATCTTCTTTCCGATCTCAACAATGCTTTTCAGGCGCTCGATATGGCTAGAGAAAGTCGTGACTACCAATGCCTTGTCTTTATCGCAGCTCATTAATGCAGCTTCGAGCATCTCTTTAGTCTTGGATTCTGATTGAGTATGGCCAGGATGATCCGCGTATAGGCAGTCCTGGATAAGGCAGAAAACTCCTCCGAGCTCTTTCAACCGCTTATAGTCCGGAGGCTTGCCAAGCGTAGGATGATCATCAAGCTTGTAGTCATTTGCATAGAGAATAATCCCTTCCTTAGTGTGCATAGCACATGCAATAGTCTGGGGAGTAGAGTGGGTCAGGTGAATAAATTCCAGTTTAATGCCGCGGACATTAAGCGTCTTCCCGCCCTTAATCTCAATGATTTCATTATCAAGCTCGATTCTTTCATCCTTGAGAATATGCCTTAACACTTCGGCAGTAAAGGGCGTGCAAACAATAGGGCAATTGTATTTCTTCGCAAGATAAGGCGCTGCGCCCAAATGGTCAAGATGCGCATGGCCGATAACAATTGCACAAACATTGTCGCGCCAATCCTTGATAATCTTATCTTCAGGAATAGCATTCGCCCTCTTCAAGGATGATTCAGTGACTTTCGTATACTCATCTAAAGTTTCATTCAAGGAAATAAAATTGGGAAGATGGAGACCCATATCAAAGATAACAGCACTGTCACCTACCTTAACCGCAGTCATGTTCCTGCCGACTTCACCAAACCCGCCTACTGCGCAGATTTCTACCATTCGGCGTGTTACTGTATTGATATTTATAAATAATATCGTTTGCAGAACGTATAGTATTGTCGCAACTATTATTAGCTGCTGCAGAATATAAATGCCAGGTGATAATATGAAACTGTTATATGCTTTCGTGGCAGTTGTTGCAGTGGCGCTCGTGGCAGTAAGCTACTTATCTGATGGAACAACAGGATATTCAACATATGAGTTTGCGGGAAGAACAAGGCCCTCGATCTCAACACCTACACAGTTGCCTACGCAGATGCCAACACGCACAGTAGAAAAAACATACAATGTCCAGCCGGCAGAACCAACAACAGTGTACTATGAAGATAACTATGATGAAACGTATGAAATAAGCAGGCTTAAGAATCAGATATGCACAATCGCAGCACTGCTGCCGCAGACAGAAGAAATAAAACAAATAGAACTAGAAAATTATTGTTAATTTTTTTTAAATTTTGCTTTTGTGCTGGTCAAACCATCTATCAAATTCAGCATAAAATCTTTCCTGTCTAGCCCTGTGAAGCTCTTCGAGGTGCCAAAACAGTTCTGCAGATTCCGGGGGAACTTCTTCGTCGACATCGTATGAACCAGTTTCAATCCTGCCAAACAAAGGCATATCTCCCACACTGGCGTCAAGAAAAAGAGCTTCTGCTTTTTCATCATAGAGTATATCTGCATTTCTCTCATCAATCTCATCGCACATTTGCTTAAAATTGCCGGTAAGAATATTGCCAACGACAGGCCTCTCACGTCCGGAGTACCGTAAATAATGCCTAATGTCGCCGTTAGAATCAAGGAAAACGTAAGGCTCAATGATATAACGCCGTCCAACAAACTGGATGCGCGGATTTTCTGGCATCTTTTCTTCAGCCAGTAAAAATTTAGCATAAAGCGAATCAGTCCCTGCAGGATCAGTGCCGCAGCGCATTGACTCTAGGATGCGCAGTTTGTTGATATCCGCAGATGGTTGTTTAAGCAAAGGATGCACGGCGCAATCAATATTAAACTCGTAAATCCTCCAGTACTTGAAATTGTGCCGTTCCAGCAGTTTGTGCAATGCGGGCATGTGCTTAGAATTCTGGTTTGTGAAGACAGTATGGTAGCATAATGCAATATTCCGGCCCGATATTAAATCGGACAACTCATGAATACGGTCAAAAACGGGCATGAACTCAGGACCCCTGTAAAATTTCTGGAGATTCCTGTCGTGCGTGTCAATCGGCAGACCAATATCATCAACACGGACATTGTCAAGAAAATTCTCATCAATTTTCAAACCATTTGTATGAAGGCTAACGTAAACGCCTGCAGCTTTTAGGATATTGACAACCTGCGGTAAAGTTTTGATAAGCGTAGGCTCACCGCCGCCCAATGTAACCTGCTTGACACCATTCTCAACAAGAGCCTCAGCAAGCCTCAGAGTCAATTTTGGATTGTGACTGCCGGTCTTTGGACCGAAGCAATACCTGCAATTAAGGTTACAACCTTCACCCAGAAACCAATGAACATGATCCCCTGCCACAAAAATCGGGTTAATGGAGGGATTAATAAAAATTGCGATCTAAAGCTTTAAGAACCCTGCAATTGAGTAGATAGTCCATGAAAGACCGGTTGCGGGCGAACATATGGAAGTATTTCTTGCTGATTCTGACGAACAGGAGAAACTATATCCCGATCCTGGCGCTGTATTTCCTGTCTTTGCCAAATACAACCGCCCAGCAGGTCGGAGTCTATACAGGACTGGGCTGGCTCGCCGGCTTCCTTCTCGAAGTTCCTTCAGGATATGTTGCTGACAAGCTGGGCCATAAGAAAGCGCTGATATTTGCTAAAGTATCTATGCTTGCTTCTACATTAGCATTTATTATTGGCGGTTCTTTGCCGTTCTTTATTATTGGTTCGATATTCACAGCGTTCGGTTTTGCGTTTACATCAGGAACAGCGGGCGCATTCCTGCACAATACGCTCGTGGGGCTGCACAGGGAAAACGAGTATTCAAAAATTGACGGCAAAGTTAAGGCAAATGCTTCGCTGATATCTGCGG
>JAHWHO010000074.1 GCA_019323255.1 Candidatus Woesearchaeota archaeon | reverse complement strand
GCCGTATTTACACTGAAAGGCGAAAAGGGCTCGCATCTGCTTACATTTACGTCTGGAGAGCACTCTGTTGACAAGAAGGTTCTGGTCACTGATGAGCGTGCTTATGAGGACGTGCGTGAGGACTATAGGGATGATGTTTTTAAGTCAATTCAGCTTGGCAACAAACCCCTGAAGGTCTGGGGGCTCAGCTGGTTCTGGCTGTATCTGATTTTTGCTATTGTCGGCTCCTCTGTTTTGAGGAAGGTATTCAAGGTTTACTGATTTATCGTCGATATTTGCGATTTTTACTTATAAAGGGAAACCTTTTTAAAGGTCAAGCTATTTATAAAGAAAAATCAGTATTTTCGGGGGGAAATATGGCCAAGAAAGTTACTAAGAAGACCAAAGGTAAAGATATTCCTCCTAGAGAGATTAACGTCGTGAATATCGTCGTTAGTGCATCTCTGGGGCACGATATTCCTTTGGAAAAGATGGCGGCTACGCTATCTAACACAGAGTATAACCCTGAGCAGTTTCCGGGCTTGGTTATCCGAATAAAGGATCCTAAGACGAGCGCTCTGATCTTTAGCAGTGGAAAGATAGTGTGCACTGGTGCAAGAAGCATCGAGAAGGTGCACGAGAGCATTAAAAAGATCATTAAGAGCCTCGAGAAGATCAATGTGAAGATCAAGACTTTTCCTGAGATTACTATTCAGAATATTGTCGCTGCAGGCAGCGTGGGCATGGACCTGAATCTTAATACGCTTGCCATGAAGCTCGACAACACTGAATATGAGCCTGAGCAGTTCCCAGGATTGGTTTATAAGCTTCCGAATGCAAGGGCGACATTCTTGCTTTTCAGCAACGGAAAGATTGTCTGCACAGGCACTAAGAGTGAAAAGGAAGTGCACGAGGTTCTCGAGCAGCTTATAAAGAATCTGAAGAAGGTACGGTAATCTTACGGTTGCTTTACCAATAAAGATTTAAACTTCTTTTTTCTTGTTCATTAGGGGGAAGAAATATGCTAGATGCTAGTGTCATGATTGATAAGTTCAAGGAGTTTCTCGAGAAGAACTATTTAGATGCACTAGTAGAGTCTGTTAGAAAAGGTGAGAAATTCCTGAAAGTTGATTTTGCTGTTCTCTCCCTGTTTGATCCTG
This sequence comes from Candidatus Woesearchaeota archaeon, assembly GCA_019323255.1. Lineage (GTDB taxonomy): Archaea > Nanobdellota > Nanobdellia > Woesearchaeales > ARS49 > JAHWHO01. Next base: position 2,591 of record JAHWHO010000074.1, on the reverse strand, counting down.
ATCTTGCGAATGATCTTCTTGATCATCCTGAAGAAGTGCTCAAGGCGGGCGAAGTGGCTGTTGACCAGCTTTGTCCGGGTAATGACACCCGGAATTTTGTTGTGCGTTTCAGTAATCTTCCTGCTTCCGCTTTTCTGCTTATCCGTGATATCCGAAGCAAGGATTTGAACAAGCTCCTTTCTTTTGAGGGCGTGGTGAGGAATAAGAGCGAGGTGCGCCCTAAGGTTGCTAATGCGAAGTTTGAATGTCCCAGCTGCGGGCAGGTGCACGCGATTCTGCAGCTCGATAACAAGTTCAGGGAGCCTAACCGCTGCAGCTGCGGGAGAAAAGGCAAATTTCGATTGTTAAGCAAGGATCTCATTGATGCGCAGAAGATGATTCTTGAAGAGGTTCCTGAGATGCTTGAGGGCGGTGCGCAGCCTAAGCGCATGAATGTCCTGCTGCAGAATGATCTTGTTTCTCCGCTTTCGGAGAGGCGCACTAATCCCGGTTCGCGTGTTGCAGTTACAGGCATTGTGAAAGAGATTCCCACGTTCTTGCGCAGCGGCTCGCAGTCTACTGAGTTTGACTTGTTCATTGACGCGAATGATATGCGTGCTGTTGAGGAAGATTTTAACGAGATAAACATTTCAAAAGAGGATCTGGTCCGGATCAATGAGCTTGTCAGGGACCCGAAGCATGTGCGGAATGTTGTTCAGAGTATTGCGCCAAGCATTTACGGCCATGAGAAGATTAAGGAGGCGCTTGCTTTGCAGCTTGTGGGCGGCGTCAGGAAAGTCCGTGATGATGGTGTCATCACGAGAGGAGATATCCACGTCCTGCTCGTCGGTGATCCGGGTGCTGCAAAGTCGCAGATGCTGAAGCGCCTTGAACAGGTCTCTCCAAAAGCGAGGTATGTTACAGGAAAAGGTGCGTCCGGAACAGGCCTTACTGCAAGCGTAATCAAGGATGATTTTCTCGGCGGCTGGAGTCTTGAGGCTGGCGCGCTTGTGCTTGCAAATAAGGGCATCGCGTGTATTGATGAGCTTGATAAGATGGACAAAGAAGACGCGTGGGCTTTGCACGAGGCTTTGGAGCAGCAGAGCGTTTCGATAAGCAAGGCCAATATTCAGGCTTCGCTGAAATGTGAAACTACTGTTCTTGCTGCCGCAAATCCTAAGTTCGGCCGTTTTGACCCGTATGATACTATCGCTAACCAGATTAATCTGCCCCCGACGCTGATTAACCGTTTCGATCTGATTTTTCCATTGAAGGATGTTCCTGACCAGGCGAAAGATGACCGCATGGCTTCTTTCATTCTTGAGATGCATAAGCTCCCTAAGCTTGATCCTGTTATTGACAGTGAGTTTTTGAGGAAGTTTATCGCGTATGCGCGCCAGAACTGCCATCCTAAGCTTACTGACGTGGCGATAGAAGAGCTGAAGGAATATTATCTTAAGATGCGCTCTTCTGCTACAGGAGAGGGCATTAAGTCCGTCCCGATAAGCGCACGCCAGCTGGAGGGCTTGGTGCGGTTAAGTGAGGCAAGCGCGAAGATCCATTTGCGCGATAAGGTCTTGAAGACTGATGCCAGGCGCGCTGTTGAACTGCTTGACTTCTGCATGCGGCAGATTGCTTTCGATGAAAAGACCGGCACTTTCGACGTCGACAGGATTGCTACGAACATCCCTGCAAGCAGCAGGAACAAGATCGTGCAGATTAAGGAGATTGTCGCTGATTTGGAAAAAGCCACTGGCGCAAAGATGGTTCCTATCGATGATATTATGAAAGCCGCGGATGAGAAAGGGATGAGTGAATCTGAAGCCGAGGAAGTTATTCAGAAGTTAAAACGTTCAGGTGATTTCTTTGAGCCTAAGAGAGGGTTTATCTCGAGAATTTGAGGTGATTTAACCATGTTATTTGAAGAATTACATCCTGGGGAACTAAAAGGAATAATTGAAAAGTCAGGGACCGTCTTTCTACCACTAGGCACTCTTGAATGGCACGAAAACCACCTGCCTTTCGGCGTTGATGCATTAATCTCATATAAGATTTGCAGGGCTGTTTGTAACAAAGTCGGGGGCTGTGTTATCCCGCCATTATATTTCGGCACAGACAGAGAGCACAACATTAATGGAAGAATTATGCATGGAATGGACGCTAAAGTCGGCAAAATACTTCCTGGAAGTATCTATTTTCTCAAGCCAGATCTCTTTTATCAGTTACTTAAATCCATTGCCGAAAATGTGGCCGAACAAGGATTCAAGAGATTGGTCGTCGTTTCTGCCCACTCTGGAACTGCTCAGCAACAAGCATTAGAAAAACTGTCCAAAGAAAAAGTTGGGAATCTGAAGATATTGGTTTTTCCAGGAAGAGAATTTCCCGGTGGCATAGACCACGCCGCCAAAATTGAGACTAATTTGGTGCTGGCGCTTAGAAAAGATCTAGTTCATATTAGCAAATTAAAGAAACCATACACTGGTCTTATAGGCGATGATCCTTTAGAGTCTAATGAGCAAGACGGGAAAAAACAATTTAATGAGATTGTCGAGTTTATAGTGAATAAAGTCAAAGAAGACGAATAATCACTTAAACTTCGCCAGATTCTTCAG
>JAHWHO010000073.1 GCA_019323255.1 Candidatus Woesearchaeota archaeon | reverse complement strand
GCTTACCGCGCCTTCAAGCATCGTGATTTCAAGACCTTCCTCGGCATTCGTGATGAGCTTATGCTGAGCTCTAATGCATTGCTCGTACTTGCAAACAGGTACTTGCTTAAGGATAATTCTGGCAAGGTTATTGAGACTCCTTTGCGGATGTTCAACAGGGTAGCAAAGTTTGTCGCCCACGCAGATTCACATTATGAAAAAGGGCTTAGCAGGCGGTCTGAAAAAGTTTTTTTCGAAATGATGTCCGGCCTTGAGTTCCTGCCTAACTCGCCCACGCTTATGAACGCGGGCACTGGGCTTGGCCAGTTAAGCGCATGTTATGTGCTTCCTATCGAGGACAGCCTTGATTCTATTTTTGAGACTTTGAAGGATACCGTTAAGATTCACCAGTCCGGCGGCGGGACGGGCTTTGATTTTTCGAAAATCCGGCCTGCAGGGGACATTGTCAAGTCTACAAAAGGCGTGGCATCAGGCCCGATGAGTTTCCTGAGAATTTATGATACTACTACGGGAATTATCAAGCAGGGCGGCAAGAGGCGCGGCGCGAACATGGGCGTCATGAAGTATAATCATCCGGATATCCTGCAGTTCATTACTGTGAAGAATAGGCAGGCCTTGTCTAATTTTAACCTGAGCGTGAGCATCTCTGACAGTTTCATGGATGCTGTCCAGAAAAATGGGGAGATTAAGCTTATCAATCCTCATACGAAGAAGAATGGGGCGACGCTTGATGCGAGGATAGTGATGGACATTATTATCAGCAGTGCCTGGCGTGCTGGTGATCCCGGCTTGATTTTCATAGATGGGATTAATCGCCGCAATCCAACTAAAGACGAAGGTGAGATTAGCGCGACTAATCCTTGCGGCGAGCAGCCTTTGCACCCGTATGAGAGCTGTAATCTTGGGAGCATTAATCTTTCAAAGATGGTCAAGAATGGTAAGGTGGACTACGCTAAGCTGAAGAAGACCGTGCATTCTGCGGTGCATTTTCTTGATAATGTGATTGATGTGAACAAGTATCCGCTTGAACAGACTGAAAAAATAACTAAAGGCAACAGGCGGATTGGGCTCGGTGTTATGGGCTGGGCAGAGATGCTTGTCCTGCTGAATACTGCTTATGATTCTGACGCAGCTGTCAAGCTTGCCGAAAAACTAATGAAGTTTATCAATGATGAAGCGAGGACGAAGAGCACTGAGCTCGCCCAGAAGAGAGGTAATTTTCCTTACATAGATAAGAGCACATGGACTACCGCGCGGAATGCCACTGTAACAACTATCGCGCCTACTGGAACCATCAGCATTATTGCTAATGTTACAAGCGGCATTGAGCCTTTCTTTGCTGTTTCTTATGTGAGAAATGTTATGGACACTCATCTGCTTGAGACCAATGCGTTGTTTGAGAGTATTGCAAAGAAGAAAGGCTTCCATAGCAAGGAGCTTATGCATAAGATTGCCGAGACCGGTTCAGTCCAGGGTTTGAAACTTGTGCCGAAGGACGTTCAGCGTTTGTTTAAGATTGCATCTGAGATTAAGCCTGAGTGGCATATCAAAATGCAGGCTGCTTTCCAGAAGCACTGTGAGAATGCTGTCAGCAAGACTGTTAATCTTCCTTCTGATGCGAAGAAAAAGGATGTTGAGCATGCCTACACGCTTGCGTGGAAGCTTAAGTGCAAGGGCATAACTGTGTACCGGGACGGCAGCAAGGAAGAGCAGGTATTGGTTAAAGGCAAGAAAGTCAGTGCCCATCAGGAATACGCAGGCGGCTATTTGTGTAAGGAGTGTACTTATTGATGCACCTAGTTACAAGAATCGCAGAGTACGGAGTTATTTTTAACGATAAAGATGAGTTCCTGATGGTCAGATTCTCAAAAGAAGCAAACCCTTCAGAAGCATGGATATTTCCGGGAGGCAGATTGGATGAAGGCGATAAGCCGATTGAAGCGCTGAACCGAGAGATTAAAGAAGAAACCGGCCTTGAAGTTAAAGTCCTCTTCCCCTGTGAGGTAGCGATGTGGGGAAAAGGTGAAGATCGCAGATATGCAGTATTCTTTATCTGTAACTTAATTGAAGGAAACTTAAAACTTAGTAAAGAGCATCAAGAATCCAACTGGTTTACATATGGCGATATTGATAATATAAAGTTTCATGATGAATCTTTCAAGAAGGCCATAGAGAACGCATTCAAGTTAAGAAATATTGCTAGCAACTCAGAATAATTATTCCTCTTCCTCGCCTTCATGGTCAGAGTATTTTTTCTTACGCCTAATCTCCTCCCATAGTTCCCCAACTTCGTTTTCACCCATATTACTAACTGAAAAGAAACAGTTTATAAAGATTACGTAGTACTTAAGAATGGAAAATGAGGTACAAGAATTATACTCTTGACAAATTTCAGGAAGATGCGATTAATGCTATTGAAGAAAACAAAAGCGTAGTCGTATCCGCGCCTACTGGTTCTGGTAAGACTTTGATTGCGGAGTATATTATTGATAAGGAGCTTAAGAGAAATAAGAATGTTGTTTACACCGCTCCGATCAAAGCACTGTCTAACCAAAAATTCAAGGATTTCTGTAAAGAGTACGGCGAGGATAAGATTGGGTTATTGACAGGCGATGTCGTGATTAATCCTGAAGCGCCTATTCGCATTATGACTACTGAGATTTACAGGAATATGGTTTTAGTCAATGATCCTTCTATCCAGAATATTTCTTATGTTGTGTTTGATGAGATCCATTATATTGATGACCCTGAGCGCGGTTATGTCTGGGAAGAGTCTTTGATATTTAGCCCCGAGAATATTCGCTTTCTTTGCCTGTCCGCTACTATTTCCAATGCTGATGAGCTTACAGAGTGGATTGCGTCTATTAAAAAGCACGAGATCATATGTATAATTCATAACAAACGGCCCGTGCCCCTGCATCATGCGTTCTTTGATGTTGATCTTGGGGTTACTACGCTCGAAGAGATTCGCAACCTGAAGCGGATTCCTGATTATGATAATGTTTTTATGCGCAGGAAAAGGAAAAAGGACATTGTCGAGATTCCTTATCATGCTGATCTTGTAAAAGCGCTTATTGACAAGACCCCGATGTTGTTCTTCTGTTTTTCAAGAAGAACGTGTGAAGCGTACTGTAAGGATCTTTCGCAGAAGAATTATTTCAAGGGCAAGCCTGAGATTGATGCGATCATACGGGAGAAGTTGAAGAAGATTCCCGAGGATGCTAAGCGTTTGCGTTCTGCGAGAATCCTTTTCCGTTCTCTGCCTAAAGGTATTGGTTTTCATCATGCGGGGCTTCTTCCTGTTTTGAAGGACCTTGTAGAGGATCTTTTCAGCAAAGGCCTGATCAATGTGCTTTATACTACTGAGACTTTTGCTGTCGGTATTAACATGCCTGCGAAGACTGTTTGTTTTGACAGCCTGCGCAAGTTTGACGGCACTGGTTTTAGGATGTTGTCATCTAAAGAATACTTCCAGATTGCAGGAAGGGCAGGCAGGCGGGGAATAGACAAAGAAGGCTTTGTTGTTTCTATGATTTACCGTCCTAGATTTGATTACAAGAAGCTTAAGAGGCTGACGACTGCGGAGGCCGAGCCTATCCAAAGCAGGTTTAGGCTGTCTTACAATACTGTGTTGAATTTAATGCAGCGGCATTCTGAGAAAGAACGGAACATAATACTCTCTCAAAACTTTCATGTGTTCCAGCAGAAAATTAAAGATCTGAGCATTATCAGGCAGAAGTTTGATAAGCTTGTTAAGAAGCTTCGCAAGCATAAGTACTTAGATGGGGACAGGCTGACAGAAAAAGGCGTGTTTGCTTCGCATATTTTTGTTGACGAATTGATATTTGGCGAGATTTTCGCGACGGATTTCTTTTCCGACCTTTCTGTTTACCAGACTTTGCTGCTGCTTGCCTGTCTTGTTTATGAGAGACGCAAGGGATATGAAGTGAAGAACTATTATCGCGATAAAGAGTCAAAGTTTTTGAAGCTGAAGATACGGAAGAATCCTTTTCTTAAGAGCAAGAAGCAGTTTGAGAATATCGACGAGCTTACTGGCATTATCAAGCCCGCATTTGAAAAGCAGAACTTCTTTGAGATTTTGAAGAATACTAATTTTTTAGAAGGTGATATGTTAAGATTTTTTGACCAGATTCTTGACAGGACTGGCCAAGTGAAGACTGCTACGCAATTCACCGAAGTGATGGACAGGATGAGAGACTGCGACACTGTAGTCAAGCACGTTATTGAAGAAGTGTTTATGATTTAACCCGTAACCTTTTCGGTTTTTCTTCATCAATGCATATTAAGAAAACTGAATGAATTCAGAATTTTTCTATCTTTGCTGTGTTTGTTTCTTCCTCCTTCGATTACAAAGCTTTTTCTGCTTTTTATTCATCTTAATTCTTTTCTCTACAAGTTCCTCCCATCTATACGTAGGATTCACATTCTTAATCTTCTTATAATCACTTATCCAGTCTCGCATCCCATCACGATAATCGTCCCAATCGCTATAGAACGGATTTATGAATAACCCTTCTTCTTCCAAAGCTCTCTTAGAAACTGTTGCTCGTGGCGTAACATACCCACTATGTCTTCTTTTTTTCCTGTTCATCGGATCGCCTCCGAACATCCTTCGTGCTCAGTTACTTGTTTGGCAATTGGCACGATCTTGATGTTCCTATGGCTTCCAATGTTTGTTTTTGTTCATAGAGTGCATATTATCAGCATCACATTTAAAATACCCTGGAAACAACTTGGAAGTATCAGAAACAAGCAGTTCAATCCGGAAATCTTACGAAAATTTTCGGGTTATACATTTAAATCTACATCCATCGTCATCAGGTATGGACTCGTATCTCATTGATACCTCAATCTGGATTGATTTGTACGAAAACCGTGTCGGTTTCAATAACGAACCTTTGGGCGACTATGCGTTCAGACTATTCTGTTTGATTAAATCGACGGGCTGTAAAATAGTGATTACAGACTCGATAATACGAGAGCTGGAAGTCAATTACCCAATTCCGGCAATAAGAGGTATGATGAAACCTTTTGAAATTGTAATTGATAATATTATCTCATCAAGAAGACAAATTAATGAAGCCAAGATTATTGCAGAAACAAGAAATGTCCCAAAAGGTGATGCTTTGCTTGCGATTATTGCAAGAGATAATAATCTTTTAATGGTATCTCGGGATAAACATTTTTATCAATTGGCAGATATCTGCGAGTTTCATACGCCTGAAGATCTTATCTAACTCGTCTGGCTAATTCATTAAACACTTTTTCTCTGATTCTCTCCAATTCTGCGTTTGTTGTTTTCTTTTTGGAAGCGCCTTTACGATGCGCCAGCTCCATCATCGCTTGCTTTAGCTTCATTTCGTCCATTTTTTCTCTCAACGCATTGCGTATGAATTCTGTTCGATTCTGGTACCCGTTCTTTTTTACAGTAGTGTCGAGTTCTTGCAGAAACTTCTTGTCCATTTTGACCGTTATCATTTCAGTTGCCACATAGCCATAGTATATACTATGAATATATAAATATTTCGTTCTGATTTCCGAAAGACCATAAAAGAAAAGTTGTAGAAATATATCACTTTGCGCATCATGATGATGTATACAGATGGCGGCCCTGATCAAAACTTCACAAAACTAAACGCAGTTACAGTAACTATCAGCGTAGCAGCTAACAAAGTAAAATATACTGGCTTGCTCCATCTCACTATCTTCTGTCCGTCAAATGGAGCAACGGGGATCATATTGAACGCCCCGATCCATGCATTGATCAGCCAGCCATAGCCAACCAGCAGTTGCAGTCTTCCTGTCGTGTAGAAATAGAATGGCGCGAATACTGCTGCAATGATCACATTCGATATTGGCCCTGCTGCTGCGATCTTTCCGCTGTGTCTTGGCCCGCCTTTGATAAATACTCCTCCGGGCGCTGCGAGTACAAATCCGAAGAAGCTGAATATTATTCCTAAAAGCAGCAT
>JAHWHO010000072.1 GCA_019323255.1 Candidatus Woesearchaeota archaeon | reverse complement strand
CGAGAAAACACACAGACAGCTTATTCGATGGGAACGTAATCTCGTAAACCTAAATGATCCTACAGAAGCAGCACTAAATCCAGAAGGCTGGACTGAATCATATGCTTTCATTGTAAATTCATTAAGAACAAAAGGATATAAACACGGGCCAGAACTTGCAAAACTAATGGAATCACTGAGACCGACAGCTATTCAGGCAGCAGATGTATACATGCCTTTCGTAGCTAAGCATCCAGAATGCCTAAAAATAGAAAAAAGGCAGCCAAGCTCAGATGAACAAGGGCGAACGGTATGGAGTAAAGGCAAACATGATGTTATCGTAGATCTTGACTTTGACGCGTTCCGTGCATTTACAGAACAATTTTTACATTGAAACCGCAAGATTTAAATACCACTTTAGAATCCATAAGGGAAGAGGTGGAAGTTCTAAGGTGTCATATCTATGGAAAAAGAACTTAGAAAAGGAACAACTACTGTAGGCATAGTCTGCAAAGACGGCATAGTCCTTGCAGCTGATAAGAGAGCCACAGCAGGCTTTGTTGTAAACAAGCACACACAGAAGATACACAAGATCAATGACTACATGGCATTAACTATGGCTGGATTGGTCAGCGATGCCCAGCTATTAGTCAAGCTGATCAAGGCAGAACTGAAACTGAAAGACCTGCACACAAACAGAAACTCAAATGTTAAGGAAGCAGCAAACTTGGGAGCAGGACTGCTATACAATAACCTAAGAAAATTCAGTTCAGTTCCCGGAATCGTAGCATTCCTGCTTGCAGGACACGATGAGGACGGTGACCATCTGTATGATTTAGGCATAGACGGCAGCATTACAGAGATTGAGGATTATGTTTCTGACGGATCCGGATGCGTATTTGCACTCGGCGTACTTGAAGCAATGTACAAGAACGGACTGACAACAGAAGAAGGAGTGAAGCTTGCAGTAAAAGCAATAAACGCGGCACTTCAGAGAGATACAGCAACAGGAAATGGAATTGACGTATGGGTAATAAACACAAAAGGAATTAAGGTTGCATTAGAAAAAGATCTTAATTTTAGAGCAGACTAAGTTATTACTTTCTAAAAAATGGCAGATATAATTAAAGAGATTTTGAAATTTTTGCCTTCAGACAAGATTAGCGATGCATCTTACGAAGGCGCGAACATAGTGTTATACACGAAAGATCCGAAGTTCTTCATAAATGAACAGGACCTGATCAGAAGTGTTGTAAACGAGTTCAAGAAAAGAATAGAGCTCAGGCCGGACCCGAGCATATGCGAGAACAAGGAAAAAACCGAGAAACTGATCAAGAAACTCGTGCCTGAAGACGCAGGGCTTGGAGAAATCATATTTGATGAAGCGAGATCAGTAGTCATAATTGAAGCTGAGAAGCCAGGGGTTGCAATCGGAAAACAAGGTGCGTTTTTGAAAGAAATAAGAGAAAAAGCACTGTGGGTGCCTCAGGTCAGGAGAACAGCAGCAATACGATCAAAGATCAGCGAGAACATAAGAGCAGTGCTTTATACCCACCATGCTGAAAGAAGAAAATTCCTTGATAAAATCGGGCACAGGATCTATGACGGCTGGATAAGAGAAAAGAAAAACGAATGGGTCAGGATATCACATTTAGGCGCAGCAAGACAAGTGGGGAGAAGCTGTATTTTCCTGCAAACTCCTGAGAGCAGGGTATTGCTGGACTGCGGGATTAACGTCGTAGGTGAAGGAGCAGACGCATATCCATTATTGGACGCGCCTGAGTTTAATATCCAGCAATTAGATGCAGTCGTTTTGACACACTCACACTTAGACCACTGCGGATTTATTCCTTATTTGTTTAAATTCGGATTCAGAGGTCCGGTTTACTGTACAGAACCGACCCGGGATGTCGCAGCTTTGCTTATGCTGGATTTCATCAAGATCATGAAAGGAGAAAACAAAGAACCTCCCTATGACATTGATGATGTGAAAGAAATGGTCAAGCATACAGTAACGCTTGACTTTGAAGAAGTAACGGACATTACGCCCGATGTAAGGCTGACACTCTATAATGCAGGGCACATACTTGGAAGCTCAATGGCACATTTGCACATAGGTAATGGACTGCATAACCTATTGTACACTGGCGACTTAAAGTTCGGCAAAACAATGCTGCTTGACCCTGCCGCAACACATTTCCCAAGACTTGAGACAGTAATCGTCGAAGGAACTTACGGCGGAAAGCAGGACGTATTGCCGCCGGCAAGAGAACAGGACGAATATCTTCAGAACATGATCAAAGCGACGATCAAACGCGGCGGAAAAGTACTCATGCCGGTGCTCGGAAGCGGAAGAGCACAAGACTTAATGGTAATGATCGAACATATGGTCAGAACTGGGGAATTGGAAGAGATTCCTGTTTATATCGACGGCATGGTGTGGGACATTACAGCAATCCATACTGCTTATCCGGAGTTTTTGAACAGAAACGTAAGGAAACAGATATTCCACAAAGATGAGAACCCATTCCTGAACCCGATATTTAAGAGAGTAGGATCGCAGAAAGAAAGAATGCAGCTTCTTGAGGATCACGGACCGTGCATATTATTGGCAACATCAGGAATGTTAGTAGGAGGACCTAGCGTATTTTACTTAAGGCATTTAGCGGATAACCCTAAAAACAGCATGATATTCAGTTGTTTCTTGCCAGAAGGAAGCCTGGGTAAAAGAATCCTGCACGGTGAGAGAGAATTAGTGTTTAAGGAAGGCAAATCAACTGAGATAGTGCCGATGAAAATGGAAGTAGCGAAACTTGAAATCACAGACCACAGCGACAGGAGGCAGCTAATGAACTTTGTATTTAAGTGCAGCCCGAAGCCGAAGAAAGTGATTGTGAACCACGGCGAGCCTTCTAAATTATTGGATTTAGCGTCGAGCATTTACAAGACAGGAAGAATAGAGACAGCAGTGCCCAGAAATCTTGAGAGTATAAGGCTGCGTTAAATCACGAGATAGATTCCTATAAATACAGCAATTGTGCCCGCAAGCCTGCTGAATTTGAATTTCTCACGAAGGAACAACGATGCGAGAAAGAAAATGAAAACAGACCTGACTTCTGCAATAGGATAAATCTTTGAAGCGTCGCCTTTAGTTAAAGCGATAAAAAGCAATAACGTGCCCACGCAGCCGAACAAGGACGGCCAAATCGCCCTGAAATTGCCCTTCAGCTTAAGACTTTTGAACTTTTTTGTGGCAGCATATGCGAACAGAACAACTGCGCTTGAAAGGTACATGACTGCCGCCAGATCAATCGGCTTGATATCCACAACAAATTTCTTAGCCAGCAAAGAGTAGATAGTGCTGAAAAAGATGATTAATAGTATTAAGAAAAAGGCTTTGTCCAACTTTGGAATCTTGCAACCATCAAGCAAAACAAGATAAACCCCTGCAATAATTAATAAGACGCCAATAAAATTCAGGAAAGTCGCAGACTCGTGGAAAAAAACCAAAGCGCCGAGAAACACGAACAGGCTGGTTGAGGCCTGGAATGGAGCGACAACCTGAATATCCTTAAGCTTAAGCGCGTTGAAATACAAAATACCCATGATTGCATACAGAACTCCGAGAATGGCCGGCGCGAGAAACTTATAATTGGGCTGGAAAAATAAAAGCCCGATGATAAACAGAATAGCACCGTTAAAAAACCATTTGAACGTGCAGATTCCCAAAGGGTCGCAGTTCTTATTCATAAGATGCTTATCCAGCAAAGTAGAAATGCTTAAAGCAAGACAGCTGAGAATTGTTAGTGTGAACCAGTCCATGTAGCTGCAAGACCCCGAATTGATTTAAAAAAGTATTGATGAAAGAGTTATTTATCGGGTAAGGTCGTAAATATTCCGGATTTCTCTAAGTAACTCATATAAAACTAAAAAAGAAGAAAGACCTTAAGCCCGTGTCGCCTAACCTGGTACGCGAGAAAATCAAAGATTTTCTGCGCCCAGAAAATTGGAACAATTTTCTTGGGTGGCGGTGGACTCAAGCCTTTCGGTGGGAAATCCACGGACTGAGCAAGTCTTCGGGGTTCATCCTTGAAAATCATAGATTTTCAGGACCACTCAGCTATGCTTTCGTGGAATCCCCGCACGGGCGACATAATTATTTCTTGCTATAAAAACATTACGCTTTCAAAATAAATTCATTCAGAATCTTCTCTGCCTTTGCTCTTCTTTCCTGATGCTTAGCTAAGAAATCATTAATTTTGTCAATAGTGTATTTCTTCAGCTCACCTGTGGTTAGTTCACCTTTTTTGTATGCGTCATGGATTTCCTTAAGCTTCTTATCATCAGTTTCGAACATATAGCGCAGATACTGGAACGGAACATCGACATCAGGATTGCCGCCTTTTTT
>JAHWHO010000071.1 GCA_019323255.1 Candidatus Woesearchaeota archaeon | reverse complement strand
TGTCAGAGTAATAATTCAGGATCAAACTGTCGGTCTTCCCGCGCTTAACAACAACCTGCGCCTCCTTAACTTCATCAATCTTTAAAGCGGCATCGCGGAAAGCAACAAGATTAATCCTTGTCCCTTTAACTTTTTCCTCGACCATTCCCGTCAGCCTTAACTGGGCCTCAACTTCCCTGATCCTGTTAACATCATGGACCCGCATACAGCGCAAGCCGCATGTGCACAATTTCCATGAAACCCTCCCGAAATGATCGCCAATGAGAAAACCATGCAGCAAAGTTCCTGCACCGTCAATATTCCATGAAGCCGCATAGCCTTTAGTCTCAGTAAAGTCCCAGTCAGTGATAAGCTCACTATCCGCCTTATTCACGACAACAGTCCTTAAAATCGTTGACAAAGGCGCAATATGATGGAATCCAGATCCAGGCCTGCACTCAGGCAACAGCGCTTCCTTAAGCTCGGAAGCGCCGTAAAGGTCAAGCACGATACAATGAGCCACGCCAAGCTTAGATGCAAGCGCAATTATTTTTCTCCTGTCAGCTTCAAGCATCTTCTGTGCGCTGTTCAGGAACAATACTTTTCTCGGCAGCCTGATCTTTCTCTCAATCGCAAGAGGCAGCCACCTGTTCTTAAGATAAGAGCACATGCCGCAGATAACATTCGGCTTAGTCTGCCCTGCAAGTGCAACAAGCTCCTCAGAACGCATAGCCCTGCCCGCAGCAGTGCACAAGTTCAAATCAGCAAATCTCTCAAGCGCCTCATGCACAGCATGCCAGCCAAGATGCGGAGCATAAGGAAAAAGATTCATGCCAACGATACGGTCACCCGAAAAATACTTTTTTATCAGCAAATCGCCGATAATATCAAGGACGCCGGCGAGAACACCAAACTTCTCATCCGCTGTAATAGCTACAGGAGTAGGATTACCTGATTCAGTGCCTCCAGAAAACACAAGCATCTTGGGCTCATAAAACCTCTTCAGCCACCTGCGCTTATTCGAGACAACATAATTGAAAGCACTCCTGTAATCATTCTCAGCAAGAAGATAATTGAAATGGTGCATGCCCAATTTATTCTTGTCGGGCTGGACGATAAAATCTCTCGGATTCTTCATATAAGTGCGCTTTTTGATCAACGGCAGCGCCGTCCAGTCCTCGACGCATTTAATATCAAACGGGTCAACACCATAATCCTTAAACAATTTCTTGTAGAATGGAACATAAGGCAGCATGAAATGCACGATATTGCGAAATCTGTGATTCTGCAAATCCTCGATCTTTTGTTTTGAGCAGTGATTTAAATCGCGCATTTGTCCGCCTCTTTTTTGACTTCTTTCATAACAAGATTAACAACTTTTTTAGCGTTTTGCTTTGTAAGCTTCATCCTGAACTTCATGGGCTTGCCGATAGAGACCTTAATGCAGCGCCTGAATGAAGGCCATTTATTGTGCCTGCTCCAGAACCAAAAAGTGTTCGTACCAACCGGCACAACAGGAAGCTTAGTCTCCAATGCAATTACGCCTAATCCAGTATGCTTTGCGGGCTGAATAACCCCATTAGGCGTCCTGCCGCCCTCAGGAAATATTCCAATACAGTCTTTCTTTGCAGCCTTCACAGCTTTTTCCACGCTGCCATTGACTCTGATCGCACCAAAATAGTTGAACCAAAAATTCCACCACCAGGAATTAAACCTGGGATCTTTGGTTACAAGGAACCTCAGCTTCTGGTTCAGAATCATCATCAGAAGCACAGGATCAATATAACTCGCATGATTAGCAGCAATGATGCATCTTCCTTTAGGCAAATTCTCCAGGCCATCAATCCTTTTGATGAAAATCCTAAGGGGCCACAATATTAACTTCAAAATCATATTCCCTCTTTTCTTAGATTTTAGTGTTAAGCATTTATTAAGTTTGTCTTAAGTAATCTTTTTAAACTCAGATAATACAAATCAGCACATGAGAAAAGAGGTGTTTGCGTGGGCAATGTATGATCTTGCGAACACTGCGTTCAGCGCGTTATTTGTCACATTCTTCTTCCCATTTTATGTGAAAACATTCCTTGGAGGAAACGAGTTCCAGATCGGGTTAGTTTTCGGAGTCAGCATGTTTATCGTAGGACTGCTCGTACCGTTCATAGGCGCGTGGAGCGACAAGATAAACAAACGAGTGCCTTTCATATTCGTATTCACGCTGGTGTGCTGCATCGCTACAGCAGCAGTATACTTTTCAGACCTCGTAATGGCTTTACTACTGGGAATGATAGCAAATTTTGCATACCATGCAGCATTAACTGTATACAATGCAATCTTACCCACGTTAGGAAAAAGGGAAGACTATGGAAAAATCAGCGGCGTAGGAGTCAGCTTGGGGTATGTTGGCACGCTTTTAAGCCTTGGAATGGCCGCGATAATACTTTTCAGCCTTGGATGGGAAAGCGAGTTAGGAATAAAAATGATGTTTCCAGCGACAGCATTGTTTTTCTTCATGTTTTCATTATTCCTATTTGTAGGAGTCAAGGACAAACGGCTGCCATCAGACCACGGCGCCTCTACAGTCTGGGAAGAAGTAGGAAAAACAGTAATGCACCCAAGACGGTTCAAAGGATTCCTGCCGTACATGCTCTCCGTATTCATGTTCGTGAATGCAATAACAGCAGTCATAGTATTCCTGTTTCTCTACGGCAGAGAACAGATCGGGCTTCCAGTGCAATCATTCTTAGTCGTATACTCAGTGTTCAGCCTTGCAGCAGTAATTGGAAGCTTCTATTTCGGGAAACTAACAGACAGGATTGGCGCAAAGAACAGTTTAGTAATTGCAGGGGGAATCTGGATAATTGTAGTACTGCTATTGCTCGCAGTAAATAACATAACAATGTTCACGATAGCAGGAGTAGTCGGAGGCATTGCGCTTGGAGCAGTATGGACAACCATAAGGCCATTGCTGATATCCATAAGCCCGAGAAAAAGCGTAGGACAGTTCTTCGGCTTCAGTGAGCTGTCAAGCAAGTTCAGCGGCATACTCGGACCGCCAATATTCGGCTGGCTAAAGGTCGTGTCAGGATATCATGCAGCACTTCTCAGCCTCCTCGTGTTCTTTGCATTGGGATTAATCTGCCTCTACTTTGTCCCAAATGACATAAACAGCCATGAAAGATACAGCATCAAATGAGCGGAATCTTGACTGCAGACTCAACTTCTGAAGGAAGCAAATCGTAACATTCGCCTTCTTCAATCAAGAGCAGAAGATCAAATTCGCTCTCTTTACCCCTCGGCATAGTATCAAGATAGAACTTAACAGATTTAGTCTCGCCAACACCTACCTCAACAGAACCAAATCTCGAGAAATCCCGCCTGTCAGAGACATCAGCACTAATGGAAGCGTACTGGCCCTGCCCGGTCTTTGAATTGTAGAAACATCCCTCAAATTCAGGCAGCGGATAACTCCGGGGAATAAAACTATTAGAGACAGTAAGCGTGTAAACAGCAATCTTTGCAGGAATAACAGGCCCGGTTTCTGCGCTAAACACCTGATCCTGCTCAAGGCTCGCGACTGGCTTGCCGGACACATCGAATCCATAATTGGAGCCGCTTGCCAAAGTTATCACTGCGATAAGCCCAATGCAGATCAAAGCAAGTAACAGATTCTTATTCATTTGCGCCTCCTTTTCTTAGTCCTGAACTTAAGGCCGAGCAAAATCATAAGCAGAGATGAAAATGCGAGCAGCAAAATGATTGCATTTCTGCCGAGCTCAAATGCATCAATAGCATACATCACAGTCATCGCGTAAGTGAACACAGACAAAATGTAAAGCAGCCTGTAAAGCTTCCTGCCCGTCCCGTACACAACGGCCAGCAGAATAATCAACGGAACGATGAGAATCCAAAAAACGACCAAAGCCCACATCAGATATCACGCCCCTTAAGATAATTAGCCATGAAAAAGAAAAACAATGCAAGAAGCACGAGAACAGCGACCTTCAATGACCGGCCGAGCTGGAATAAATATTCCCAAGTAAAGTACAGTACTGTCGCGATACCAAAAATAACTCCTACACTGTAGAAGATGTATTCAAGCCTCATAAGGCAACAGAAATGACCAAGATTTTTAAACCTTGTGAAAAAATACATAGCATGGGCAAGCACAGGCGAAGAAAATGGAGGCTGTATACGTTTCTTTCCTCAATGGGTGCAGTAGCATCCAAAAAAGAAGCTCAGCAGCTCGCGAAGGAGGGCAGGATAACTGTAGATGGCAGTGTGATGAAAAGCCTTGACTACCAGGTAAACCCAAGAAAGCAGGAAATCAGGATAAAAGGAAAACGCATAGAACTTAAAGAAAACAGGAAATACTATGCTTTCAACAAGCCGCTTGATATTGTGTGCACGAAAAAAGAAATACTCAAATTCTTCCCACAGGAACAGAGCCTGGCGCCAGTAGGCCAGCTCGACAAAAACTCCACAGGACTGCTAATTGTGACAAATGACGGAAGGCTCACAAGAATGGTATTGCTGCCAAAAACAAAAAGATGGAAAACATATGAAGTGGAACTTGACAAAGCATTCACAGAGACAGCAGCAAGAGAACTGGAAAAAGGCGTTGAAATCGAGACAATAATCAATGATAAAAAGCAAAAATACATGACCCTGCCTGCCAAAGTTAAGAAAATAAGCGCCAAAAAGATCCAGATCTCCATAATGGAAGGCAAGAAGCACCAGATCAAGAAAATGGTAACAAAAGTCGGGTACTGGGTTGAAAGCCTTAAACGAATCTCGATAGCGAAACTTAAGCTCGGAACACTAAAGCCGGGCAAATATAAAGAATACGACAAGGAAGAAATCTACAAATTGCTGTTTGAATAGCATTCTTCGGCCCTGATCGTAATCTCACCGCACGTGCAGAACTCATGGCTGCAATTGCAGTCCTGGTTATTCATTGAACAGGCTACAGCCGCGCCTACAGTGCTGTCCGCATCGTAGAAAAAAGCAAACCCTGCAAGAATGCCAAGCAATAAAACTGTAAGCACAATCACCGCTTTCATAAACAAGCCGGAGCAGAAGAAACATTTAAATATTGCTTTTGTGTAAAATGTATTATGAAAAAAAGGTATGTCTGCACATCGTGCCAATGGAAATTCTACAGGATGCAAAAACCTGCACTCTGCCCAAACTGCGGAAAAAACTCTGTTGAGCCTTACACTGCGATGCTCGCGGAAGATTTACTAAAAGAAATATAATAAAAATTATCTCTTGCCTTCTACAACCTTTCCTGAGGACAGGTTCTTGAACTTAATGCCCGGAACTGTGTTGATTTTCCTTATAATGAACGAGCCATCTTCTTCGATAGTCCCGGCATTAGACCATACAGAAGGAAGCAAGGGATACAATGCGGCCTCGTCAGAAAGGATAACAGTCGGCGCGTATGTTATGTTGTATTTCTCGATCAGCGCCTTGCCTTCCTCGCTTGAAACATCCACTTTGGTTTCATCGCCGAACCTTACCATGAACTGGTTTTCAAGCATAGCACGGTGCACGGAAGGGTCGTAGCATTCTGTGCAGGAATCATCAGTGAGTACAGTCAGATCAACAATACCCCTGACTTCGCCTGTAGCGATAGAATAGAAAGGCGGGCTGACGTCCCGCGTCACAAGCATGCCGTCCTCTTCAATAGTTCCCGATGCATTCCAGACGTCCCTTACAGGAGCATATGCAAGCAAGTCATTTGTGAAAATCATTGCAGGCAGTTTTGCAATATTATATTTTGCAATCAGTTCCTGTGCTTTTTCAGAAGTATAATTCAGCATCTCGACATCTGTAAGATCAACACCAACCATGTTCAGATTGTTGATCACAATGCTTGGATCGAAGCACTCAGTGCACTCAGGATTCTCAATTATTATCATGCCTACCCTGCCTGCGATCTCCTTCGATTCAACATCAAAGAATGGAGCAGGCACATCCTCAAGCACTAGCGCATCGCCGCTTCTCCTAAAACCAGGAATCTGCAGCTTATCGACGTCCCCCTTAAGCACAATAGTAGGGAGCTTCTTAATGCTGTATTTTGCCACAGGATCAGCATCCGCTGTGATCTCAGTCATGTCCACACCCGGCAAGGCCTTAATGAAATCAACAGCCTCATTGATATCGAAGCATTCTTCGCAATCAGCATCAACAGTGAAATAGGAAATGTTGATCTCTGGGGTCTCATTGTCAAGCATGACAACATCAAGCTTCGGTTTTTCCGGAGTATATGTCATGTAAAAATAAGCCGCAACTACGATAATTACCAACGCTGCGACCGCGATAAGATTATTCCTAATACTCTTTTTCATAGTAATCCACCAGCAGGTAGGAAAAAACAGCCATACTTAAGCTTTTTGTTC
>JAHWHO010000070.1 GCA_019323255.1 Candidatus Woesearchaeota archaeon | reverse complement strand
TTATCAAAGCCCAGTTTCTTAAGATCAATAACAAAAAGATCCCCTTCTTTATTGATAAGACCTTTGTCAAGCCAAGAGCTTAGCTTGGCTTCAACCTCGCAAATGTTCAAACAGGAACCTGTTTTATATCTAGATACGAAACCTTTGCTGTTCAGATGAGTAGTCTTAGTGCCCCAAATCTTAGTCTTCTTACTGTCGCATTTCTTGCCGCTGCCAGCATTGCCCCTGCCGCCGCGCTGACCAGCACCCCTGTGCTTATTCTGGCCATAACCACAGCGCCTAGTTCCCCTGAGCTTCCTCACTTTCTTCGTTCTGTTAGTCACCATTTCACAGCATCCTC
Source organism: Candidatus Woesearchaeota archaeon (assembly GCA_019323255.1). GTDB lineage: Archaea > Nanobdellota > Nanobdellia > Woesearchaeales > ARS49 > JAHWHO01. The sequence continues at coordinate 10,937 of JAHWHO010000070.1, read as the reverse complement.
ATAATAAGATCATTAATCTTCTCGCCCCGATCGCCCAAAGCGCCGCCAAGCTTGAATGGAATCTTAACACCCTTCCTTCCGAATCCTTTCTTTGGCGGGTTAAGCCTGATAATCTTGCTGCCTTTCTTGTTGAGCTCAGCAAGAGTTTTCTCATCCAAAACGCCCCAGGTGCAATAGTCTTTGATCTTCAGCAGTTTTTTACGCATATCAGGAGAATCTTCAACGATCACACAGTTATTTGAATTAATCAAGCCAAGAAGCTCCATCGCTTTCACAAAGTCATGGCGTATGCGAATCGGTCCTCTAACCCTGATAACTGCCAACTTCATCTCGAAGCCCTCCCTTCTATGAGCCCGACACTCTGGATATCCTTAGGCCTTACTTTGAACTCATTAAGCTTCTTAAGCGCACTAACGCAGGCAGCAATAAGATTCTGTTTGGATGTGGTCTTGCCGAACGTCTTGCTGTAAACGTTCTTGATTCCGGCAAGGCGCAAAATCTTTGCACATTCTTTCTCGATAATCAAACCTTTACCAAGCGGAGCAGGCATCAGAACAATCTTCACACTGCCGCACTTACCTTCAACCTTGAAAGGAATGCTATGAGGCTCGGATGTTGTATCTTCCCAGCTGCCTGCGCCCCTTTTGATCTTAAACAATCCAATCTTTGCCTTTCGAAGCGCTTTCTCCCTCGAAGGCACAGTATCCTTGCTCTTGCCTACACCAACGCCGACGTAACCATTGTTGTTTCCAACTGCGGCAATGCAGCAGAAGCTTGGCTTATTTCCTTCAGTAGTTTTCTTTTGGGTCTGCTTGAAAATTCTTCTTGCACCACCGCCGAACTTACCCTTGCTCTGCCCGATCATAAGCAGTTCATTCTCGATTCCAGGCAGCAGGATATCAACAATCTGGTCTTCCATAATGTTTTGCCCACTGCTCAAAATCTCATCAATAGCAGTAATCTCCCCCGACTTGACTTTTTTCCCGACATCTGTTTTCGGAGTCCACGCATCAACATCTATCTTAATCTCAGGCTTGGATTCTGTCTCAACATCAGGAACCTCAGTAATCACATCCTTCTCTACTTCGATCTTCTCATCTTCCGAGTTGTCTTCCTGCAAATCCTTTTCTGGTTCCTCGATTTGCTCTTCTTTCTTCATTTTCCACCTATCTTACTCTTGATATCATTAAAATGCGCAGGCAGGTTTTCAGGCTCCAGCCCGTCCTTCAAGCACTTTGAGAACTGCTTTGCATATTTTTCCTTGTCTGCCTTGATTGATTTTGCAAAATTCGCGATATGTTCACCACAAATCCTGGCCTCGGAAGGCACAACATCTTCAGAGAAAGGAATACTCAATCCCCCGTCGGCTGCACCTTTTACTGCAGCATACAAAACACAACCTTTTACACTTACGTTCATGCCAATATCAACAACACACTCAAGCTTCTTCTTCATTTTATTTGCCAAAAGATAACCAGTCAAGTACGCAGCAGGCGTGCTCGACAAGCTTCCTTTCCAGCCGAGCTTACGGAGCTCAGAAGAATTTGCCGAGAACAAAATCTTATCGCTATTTGGAGCGTACTCTATAATCTGCAAACGAATATTCCTGAGGCTCTTCCGCACTACCAGACGGGGTTTCCCGCTCTTGATAATCTTAAGCCGGGTCTGATAACTAGTCCTGCCCTGCCTTTTCCTCCGGTACGGAACCGTGTAACTATTATTTTTTGCCATCTTTAAACAGTCCGTTATCCTCCATGAACATTTTCATGTGCTGAACACTTCTGAAAAATCCACCCTTAACTTTTGAATAAATCATACCGTAATCCTTACTCGTAATGTGGCCCTTGTCCTTAATTCGCTTCAATGCAGCCCGCTGAGCCCTGACCTTGCTTATCCAAATGGCCTTTTCGTCGGCACGCGCATTGAATTTACCTTTTCTGGATCCATGACCTTTTCTCCTGCCCTTGCGCTTCTGCACAGCAGTCTTCCGTGTGCGAACCTTGCTCGGACCAACCGTTTTTGAACGTGAAATAATCCCTCTGCTGACAAGACCTTTAGTGTCGGCTTTGGTAATAGACTCCTTTATCTCCTCAAGCTTATCAGAGTCAAACCTAACACGACTAGGAGAACATTTCAAAATCGATGCTGCCAATCTCTTCTGCAATTTCATTTTATCTCCTCGTCAAAACCTTCTCCATTTCTTTTCGCTCTGCTTCCTTCTTGTCTTCATCCGGAATTTCCTCAGTCTTCTTTGCCTCTTTCTTAGGTGCAGGCTTTTTCTTTTCTTTCTTGGGCATCTTTGCCTTCTTTCGCTTGTCCAAAAACTCCTGAATTTTCTTCAAAGACGCATCAATCTTATGGTTAACAACTTCAATATTTTTTGCCTTGCATTCATTCAATACTGCTGCAAGATTCTTCATGCCAATGCGGGCAATGATTGCACACTGGTTTTTAGGATCGATATTTGCCAAATCTGCCACGTTAAATATGTGCACGGCTGCTTTTCCGGAAGCGGAAAGATTCCTGACTGCGACAGGGCCCCTGTAGCCGATACTTACAACTGCCTTCTTGCCATACTTGCCAAGCCTTTCCTTATTCTGGTGGCCTCGAGGCCTTCTCCAGGAACAGCCGGCAAGTTTCTTTCTCTTGTGGCCACTGCTAATCTCAAACTTCGGCCTCTTCGCGTTCATCGCTTTCCTCAACTCAAGCAGCTGTTTCATCATCTCCTCGTCGGCTTCTCAGTTATATAGATCCCGTCCTGGAATCTTCGTGTATCACGCGTACCTTTCTTTGTCATACCCTCTATGTCACTTGCAATTCCTCCTGCAAGCTCAAGGTCCACGCTTGTAACAACAATATCCTGGCCGCTGATCTTAACATCAGCGCCTTTCTTTATTTTGATAATCCTCGGATACTTCTCGCCAAGGAAGTTCTTAACCTCAAACTGGTCATTCTTGTAAGCGACAGTCATAGGGAAATGGCCCGAACAAACCTTAAGCTTGAAAACAAAAGGCTCCTGGACTCCCTTAATCATGTTGTTAATGTGCGCAACAAAAGTGAACATTATATTCTTCTCGCGTTTTGTCCCCCTTTCGCAAAAGAGAGTAAGAGTATTGCCTTTCAAAGACACATCGATCTTAGGATGCAGAAGAGACCGGGATACTTCACCCTTCGGGCCCTTCACAGTAAGCACGCCATCAGACAATGACGCCGTGATTCCCTCGGGCAAAACCAACTCTTCCTTAATCGGCAATTTCATCAGTAACAATAGGCTATCAGCCTGCCTCCAATCCCTTTCTTTACCGCTTCAGTATGCGCCATGACTCCCTGCGGTGTTGAAACAATCAGAATGCCAACGCCCTTTGCAGGAAGGTACCGCTTCTCAAACTTTGTATACTCATCAAGAGCCACGCTAAACCGCGGCTTGATAACTCCGCAATTGTTGATATTGCCAAGCAAATTAAGCTTGCCAACCCTGCCCCTGCCGGAACTTACAATCTCCAATTCACCGACATAGCCTTCCGCATTCATAATCTCAAGCATCCGCTTCAGCAAATTACTTACAGGGTGAACTAGCAAGTCTCTCTTGCCCACTTTCTCGTACATCTTCAACGCCGATAATACGTTTGCAATAGGGTCGTTCATCATTCTTGTTCACCTAGCTAAATTTCTTGAATCCTAAGTCAGTAGCAGTCTCCCTGAAACAATGCCTGCACAATCCCAGGCCGTACTTGCTGACATGACCTCCATACCGTCCGCACCTGCTGCACTTCTTCAGCGTGATGCCGGTAGGCCTTTTCTTAGGAGCATTATGCTTGATATACTTCTTCAATTTGGACGGCTTAACCTTCAATTGCTTGAACACCTTCCGCCAATCGCTTGTAGTCATGCTTGCACCTCAACACCAAAATTATTCTTCATGAAATCAACCGCTTCCTCGCGGGAGATAACCTGCTTTGAAGGAAGCTTCTTCTTAAGCAGACGGCGCCTCTTAATCCTGTGGCCCGGCCTTTCCAGTGTAACACAGACCTGCAGCCCGAGCACGCCAATCTTAGGATCATATTTCAAATCAGGAATATCGATATACTCATGAATTCCAAAGCTAACATTGCCATTATTATCGAAATTAGTTAGGTTCAGTTTCTTGTCCTTAGCGGCCAGCAGTCTTTTGAGCATCTTTTCAGCGGGCATTTTCCTCAGCGTAAGCTTGCAGCCGACAGGAAGACCCGGACGCAGCCCCCAAGAAGGAATCCTTTTCTGCGTAACTGTTTTGTAAGGATCTACCTGGGTAAGATTCTTCATCAAGACCAAAGCCTTGTCTAACTTATTCACATCCTTTCCCGCACCAATATTGATGGTAATCTTCTCTATCCGCGGAACTCTCATATCATTCATTGTACCTTAACCATAGCTTTGTCTTTTCCAATAACGAACGCATACTCCTTCAGCGTTTCAAACAAATCTTTGCCTTTCTTGAACCATAAACGATTATCCTTAATATCCTCGACAATGCCGATCATGCCTGTATGCTTTCCATTAACCAGCATGATTGTTGCACCTTTTTCCAGCGGAAACACATTCGTAATGTTCTGGACAGGAACAGCGATCAGCACGCTGTCGCCAACCTTGCACTCGACATTAGACAATACATTCCTTCCATCTGAGAGGTTAAGCTGAATCTTACCGCCCTTAACAGTCCGCCTTCCCTCTACTCTTGAAAGCTTCTTGCCAATCTCAGAGTCAGGAACTTCCAAGTAGGTGAGCTTGCCCTTCTCATTAAGCAAAACCCTGAAGTTTCTCTTTAATGCAGGAATGCTGATGCAGTCCATGAAACCCACAGGCTTTCTGTAATTCTTAACAGGCTCTCCGTCGATTATGATCGCTTTTGAATTCATAATGTACTTAATTTCCCTGACTGTGCCGGCAAGGTCGAGTGTTCTTAACATGTGAGCAACAGGAACAGAAAAATTTGAAAGGTGAGCACCGGGCTGAGGCCTAATAGAGAAAACGTTCTTCTTTTTCTCAAGCGTCCAGCTCTTAGGAACCACATAATTCTTCAAATGGCACTTCATTTCTTCATCCTCCTTCTGTCCTGATGAAGCTCGGTAATCATCAAATTGGATGGGTGCAAACCATAAATGAATTTACCCCCGTCTTTCTTAACATGCTCCACACCAGTAACGTAAACTTTCTTTCTGGCAACATCAACGCGCTCAACAGGGCCTGTCTTTCCCTTGAACTGGCCCGACATCACCTTGATCTTGTCGCCCTTTCTTACACGCATAGACCTTGTGTTGTGCTTCTTGCGCAAATCAGCAGAGAGATGGCTAGCCAAAACTGCGCCCTGAATATGCGACGGCGCCTGGTAAACATATGCACGCTGCTTGCGTGGCTTCACACTTGCTTTCCAACTCTTATTCCAGCTCATTTTACAACACACTGCTTGCGATCTTTGCTACAAGAGGGCATCTCTCAGCCACTTCTTCAGCAATAGGACCTTTGATAACAGTACCTTTTGGATTGCCAAGATCATCCTTCAAAATAACCGCGGCATTATCTTCAAAACAAACACGAGTGCCGTCCCGCCTCTTATATGGCTTTTTCTGGCGCACGATAACTGCAGAAACTACCTGCTTTCGCATGCCCGGCTTGCCTTCAACAACAGATGCCATGATATGATCGCCGACTCCTGCAGCAGGATACCTGCCAAGCCTCGTCTTGTGCCCTTTGACACTGACGATTCTAAGAATCCTCGCTCCGCTATTATCGCACGCAAGGATCCTGCTTCCATGCGGCAAAGCCTTAGTTATTCTCGCTTTGACTGCTTTCATTTTTCTCCTCGGCAACTTTGAATTTGGATTCCTGCTTCAGCTCTTCTTCAGCCTCAAAGAATTCCTCATGCCCAATCTTCTCGATAATTACAAAATTCTTTGTTTTGCTGAGAGGCCTGCACTCCATAATCTTCACAATGTCGCCTTTCTTGGCATCGATATTTTCTGGATTATGAGCTTTAACACGTGTTGTCAGCTTCTCAAAACGCTCGTATTTAGGGATGTATCTACTTCTTTCCCATTCAACTGTTGCCGTATCCTGCATCTTTGCAGCAACAACAGTTCCTACAAACGTCCTTCCATGCGTGCTTGTTTTCATTTTTTGATTCTCTCCTCCGGAGATGCGATTATATCATCCCCGGAGATCTCGACGATCTCATCGCCATGCTTAATTCTGAACCGTGAAAGGTGCTTTGGAATCTTCTTCTCGCCTGATGCTGTTTCCAGCACGAGCAGGTTCTTTGTCTCGTCCACCACAACGCCCTTCAATCCAATTATTGAGGGGTTAGAGGCTGAGACAACCTCCGCTTCCTTTCCAATCCATTCGCCGCGGATAACTGCGTTAACCGCGCCCTTTCCTTGTGTCATTTTTAATGATGATCGTTTCGGGAGCAAAACCCGATTCGATCAACAGCTCCTTAACCTTTGGAGCATGCGAACCTTGAAGCTCAATACGGCCCTCTTTCGCCGTACCGCCGCACGCAAGTTTGGCTTTCAGCTTCTTCGCAAGCTGATCGAGGTCGATTTCTTTCGAATCGATCCCGGATATTACAGTGTATGGTTTCCCAAATTTCTTCTTCTCGTTGGTTATGGTTATCTTTTGGGTCTCCTTGGCAATGCTTTCGCATACGCACAAATCTTTAGGTAGACCGCATGTAGGGCATACGTTCATGCTTTTTGTTTAACCTCCTTCTCTGCAAGAATCGTCTTGATCCTTGCAATTGTCTTCTTGGCAACCTTAAGCTTGCCAGGATTTTTTGGAACAGTGCCTGTAGCAACCTGAGCATTCTCTTTCATGAGGTCCTTATACAGTTCCTCAAGCTTTTGCTTCAAATCCGGTTCACTCAGTCCTCTCAGTTCCTTGACTTTCATCTTTTACCTCAATATCATCAGGCAGCTTAACATTAGGCGGAAGTATTGAAACATCTATGCCAACTGTTCCGCTCTTGAGTTTTGCTGCGGCCTGCGAGTGCAGCATTCCAGATACGGAAATGTCCCCGCATTTCTTCAGGTAGCCTGCGCTAAACCTCCAGCGCTTTGCACGCTGTGAAGGCACCTTTCCTGAAATTGTGATTTCAACACCATGGGCGCCTGCATTCATAACATCGTTCAGCGTCTTATGGCCTACCGCTTTGAACTTGTTGACACCAAAACGCTCAAGTGTTGATGCAATTCTCTCAGCAACGATCTGCGCATCAAGATTAGGATTCTCGACTTCGCTGATCTCAATCTGAGGATTGTTAAGATTGAATTTCTTCTTAAGCGTATTAGTGAGCTTATTGATGTTTTCTCCCTTCCTGCCGACTACAAGCCCGGGACGGGAAGCAGAAATGATTACTTTATCTCCAAGAGGAGTCCTGACAATCTTGGTCTTGCTGTGACCAACATTTTCCAAAGTATCAGAAACAAACTCCTGCACCTTGAATTCCTTCAACCGTTCCTGAACAAACTTCCTCTCGATCATTCCTTCTTACCTCTTGCCTTAACTTCTTCCAAAATAACTTCAATGTGAGTCCTTTTTGCCGACCGGAAATTTCTTCCCTGCCTCATCGTTCCAGGCCCCTGCTTCGCACTGATGTGCTTAATTATAAGATCTGCCGTCGACAAACCTTTATACTGCGCATTAGCCTCCGCACTCTTAAGCACGCTAAGGATGTGCGCACATGCCTTAACAGGATATCTTCCGGCAGCCATGCCCGGCTTGTGGCCCAGGCCATTAGTGAATTTAGTGAACGGGATTGCTTTTTTCATGCCAATAGTATCCTCGAGGATCGCTTTGGCCTTGCTAACAGGCTTTCCCCTAATCTGGTTGCAGATCATCATGGAGTGCTTAATTGATATAGGCAAAGCTACTCCGAGCGCCTTGGCGCAATTCTCTGTAACCACAACACTATATCCTGTCATTTTATCTCACTGATCTTGACGCACTGCTTCGCGTAGCGCCTACACCTGCTGAACTGTGTTTCACAGGTTTCCTTGTATGCGCAAATTCGCCAATCCTGTGGCCAAGCATCTCCGCCGTGAATGTAATGGGAATGAAATCTTTCCCGCTGTATACCCTGATAGTCTTGTCGATCAGTTCAGGAATAATTATCATATCCCTGCAGTGTGTCTTAACATCCTTCCGGCTTTTCTTCAGCCTTTCAAGCAGGTTTTTCTCACTTTCTGTGAATCCCCTCTTGATCTTTCTCCTGACAGCGGAAGTAGCAATTTCTGCAAACTCAGATAAGCTGAGATTCTTCAGCTCTTCAGGCTTCCTTCCTCTGAATGTGTATTCTTTTGCCATTTTTTCACTTCTTCATTCCACTGCGCTTAGGCCATAGCTTTCCGACCTTTCTGCCAGGCGGCGCAAACTTATTTGCGGCCTTATTCTTGGCCTTCCTGGAACTCCTGCTATTTCCAAACGGATGATCAACAGCATTCTGTGCTGCAGCGCTGATCATTGGATACCTCTTATTCTTGCTTCTTTTAGCGTGATGAACGATTCCCGCTTTAAGGAACGGCTTCTCCTTTCTGCCGGCACCTGCAGGAATGCCAATGCATGCACGACAGTTCAGGTTGAATGCCTTTTCTCTCTTAGAGGGAAGCAAGACATTGACCTTGTCCTTAATCTTTGAAAGGACCCTTGCAGCACAGCCGCCAGTCCTGCAGAATTTCCCGCCATCCCCCGGCTGAGACTCAATATTGAACACCAGGGTTCCCTCAGGAATATCTTTCAGGAGCATAATATTACCTGCGCTGATTTCGGCGCCAGGGCCTGCCTGCAATACATCCCCAATCTTGACAAATTCAGGAGCCTGCATCAGGCATTTGACTCCATCCTCGAATGCAACTTTAATCAATGGTGCAGCATGACCGGGAGACTTGATAATATCGGTAATCCTGCCGGATACACAGCTATTGCAAACGTTCCTCAACCTGGCAACGCCCGCGTAAGCAAAACTTCTTGCACGATAGGAAGGACCGCCCTTTCCCCTTGCCTGCTGTATCAGATTCTTACCCATATTACATCAACCCCAGCTTCGTCGCAATATCAATAGCCGGCGTGTCAAACGCGAACTTAACATAAGCGCGCTTGCTGCCTTTGATATCTTTCACAGTGTTGATCTTGATTACTTTCGCCTTGAACAGAGTCTCTACTGCCTCTTTGATCTGCAGCTTTGTCGCAGAGTTATCGACCACGAAAACTAGCTTATTCTCGGATTCCATCATCCTTATTGCCTTTTCCGTAGCCAACGGGTACTTGATAACTTTGTACTTGTCCATTATACAAACAACCTCTGCTTACCGAGCTGTTCAACAGCATCTTTAGTGAAAATCGTGAGCCTTCCAGCATGGCACCCTGGTGCGAGCAGTTCTGCGTTGATTCTTGAAACCTCAACAACATCAATGCCCGCAATATTCTTCAGCGCCTTGACACCTTCGCATTCTTTGCTGACGACAAACAACGGGCCTTTTGCCTTCTTGTTCTTCCTGCCTCTTGAGCCTCCCCTTCCTGCGCGCACGTGCTTGACTGAAGCCCTTTCAAGCTCCTCCTTGAAACCAAGAGCAAGCAATGCATTCTTCACATCCTTTGTCTTCTTGGCAGCCTCAATTGAATTGTCGATAATGAAAGGATATTTTGCGGGTACTTTATGCCCCCGTTTCTCAACAAGAGCCTTATCTACGGTTGCGGCAATCGCACTCCTGATCGCCAGCCTTCGCTCTTTATCATTTATTTTTCGCGTCCACACTTTCTCAGCTTTTGCAGGATGCGCTTTCCTACCTCCTACAGTACCAGGAACGAATGCACCAACAAGGTTAAGCTGGATTCCTCTCCTGCTCACAACCTTTCTCTGGACACGCGAAATACCTTTACCATAAGAGCCACGGGACTTTCTTCGCCTCTTGCTAAGCTTAGATGAATAACGCTTTCCTGCACGAGGATCCGCACCATACGGCTGCCTGGTATGACTCCAGATAGCCTCGACAGCCCTCTTGATTATGTCAGGACGGAAAGACTCACCAAACTGCTCAGGCAACTTAACCTTGCCGGCCTCAGAGCCATCCAATCCTAAAACTTTCAATTCCATCTTACTGCTTGGACCCCACGCTGATATGCGTTACCTTTGGAATATCTTTCGGAATTTTTGCAGTTCTTCGGGTGACGGTCATAGTCAATATTCTCTTTCTGGCACCACTAATTGTGCCCTTGATAACTGCATACTCGTTCTTGACCTTTCCGTACTGCAAGAAATCCCCCTTTGGGGCAAACTTGGCAGGATCAGTCTCGATCATGAAAATATACCTGTTCAGGCTGCATCTCTGATGATAGCCCATCTGTCCTGCATGCGGTGCAGTTGATGTCCTGTCGCCCATCCAGGGACCAAGACTGCCTGGCCCTCTCTTTGTCTTTTCGCTCTTATGATGGCGAATTGCTACACCATGACGCTTAACAGGACCCTGAAAACCCTTGCCTTTGGTTACAGCAAAGATATCACAAGCACTGCCCGGCTTGAAAATATCACTGAACTTGATCTCCTTTCCAAGAAGCTCATTTGCGGTCTTGAGCTTATCCTCGACAGAACCGCCAAGCGCAAGCTCAAAGAATTCAGGTTTTTTCTTGCCAATACCCGTAAGTTTAGGCTGGGTATGAACAAGCAAACGAACATCAGAAAGATTATCAGTCGGGCATTCCTTTTTGGATGCCTTTTTTCGAGGAGGAAGGCACCGCAAGACCTCCTTATCAAGTTTCTCGGCATTGATCTGGCCGCAACACGCAATCCCATATCCATGGGGGCGGTACAGCAGAATCCCTGCCACCTTGATAGGCGGGCATTCGATGATTGAGACCGGAACAACAATGTCTTTCTTCTTGGCCCTCTTGTCAGAGTCTTCTGTGATAAC
>JAHWHO010000069.1 GCA_019323255.1 Candidatus Woesearchaeota archaeon | reverse complement strand
GATTATATTGTTTCCAGAACTAATACTCCCCTTTAACAATCGGCGTAATGTTTTCCTTGAAGAGTTTAGACTCGAACTTGCAATAGGCCGCGATATTTTTCTTAAACCAAGGAGGGTGATCTTTCTGGACCTTTCCGATAATGTAATAACCAACCGCCATTAACATGCCGAAATTAGGCGTTAAAGGAATGCTAATGCGGTGCTTGCCCCAAATCCTGTTACTGCAGCCAAGGCCGACGAATAATTCCTTGTCTGAGGACACAATCGTTCTCGCATGCTTGATCTCTTCAGAAGTGAAAACTCTGCCATTGATCATAGATCCAAAAAGCTCATCAAACTTTGTGTTCAGCATAGACGCAACGAGCTCAAACTTAGGAGGAACAATGAACGTAAAAGCATTGTACTTTGATAATTTTGGAATCTTTAGCTTCTTAATGCAAGTGAGTATGCCCTTTGGCTTCTCTTTAGTCATGCCGAGAATCATGCCAAGATAAGTCGAGACATTATACGTGTACGGCTCAGTATTCCTCGGGAAAAGGAATGTTTTGTTGACGAACTTTGAAGCAAGTGCGTCAGGATTGCACGTGAGCAAAACGGCAGTTAATCTGCGCTTTTTCAATTCTTTTGCGATTCCCGGTGCGTGCTTTCCGCCGGATGCAGAAACTAAAACTGCACCATCAACTTTGTGTGACTCCAGGATCTCTTTGTAAGTGCTCTCATCGGCAAAAACAGCATCCTTATCATGGAACAGTATTCTTCCTGTAACGGCCGCATTGCCCGAGCCGACAATCAATGGGCGCTTGAAGTTAATACGAACAGAGGGCACCCTGTGCTTAGTGAATAACGCCAGCGCGTTGACAACAGCCTCATCCAAATCTATCATTATGCACCTCTTTGGCTAGATATAGATAATGCTGTTTAAAAAAGTTATTAAAACGATTGAAAAACTATATAAGCCAGGGGCGTGGAAGAATAAAGAAAGGTGAATAAAATGAATAATCCATACGAAAACTATCTCGAAGTGCTGCAGACAGCAGCGAAAAAGCTTGATCTTGACCCGAACGTCTATGAAGTATTGAAATACCCGAACAGGATAGTCCAGGTAAGCATACCAGTAAAAATGGACGGCGGCGCTACAAGAGTATTCCAGGGATACAGAGTACAGTTCAACAATGCAAGAGGGCCGTACAAAGGCGGGATAAGATTCCACCCGCAAGTCAATATGGACGAGGTTAAAGCATTGTCAGCATGGATGGCAATGAAATGTGCAGTAGTCAATATACCCTTGGGTGGAGGAAAAGGAGGAGTTATTGTTAATCCAAAAGAACTATCCAAGGCAGAACTCGAGAAGCTCAGCAGAGGCTATGTTGATGCACTGCATGAAGTGATCGGGCCAAAAAAAGATGTTCCCGCTCCAGATGTGTACACTACTCCGGAAATCATGGCATGGATGAAAGACGAGTATGAGAAGTTCTACGGACCCAATCCGGGCGTGATAACAGGAAAGCCGCTTGATGCAGGCGGAAGTGAAGGCAGGGACAAATCAACAGCACAGGGAGGATTTTATATTGTGAAAAAAGCTGTTGATACAATGGGCATAAGCCCTGAAGCAAAAGTGGCCGTGCAGGGATACGGCAATGCAGGCTACACAATGGCAAAATTAATGTCAGAAGACAAATTCAAAGTTGTTGCAGTATCAGACAGCAAAGGAGGCATTTATTCTGAAGAAGGCCTTGACCCGGAGAAAGTGATGGAGCATAAAAAAGCAACAGGAAGCGTGCTTGGATTTGACGGTGCAAAAGACATAACAAATGAAGAGCTATTGGAACTGGATGTGGAAGTATTGGTTCCTGCTGCGCTTGAGAATGTTATAACAAACGAAAATGCAGAGAAGGTCAAAGCAAAACTTATTGTTGAGCTCGCAAACGGGCCGACGACGCCGGAAGCGGACAAGATCCTGTTCGGCAAAGAAATAATAGTCGTGCCTGACATATTGGCAAATGCAGGCGGAGTCACAGGCTCATATTTTGAATGGAAACAGAATCTGGATAATGAACACTGGACGCTTGCAGAAGTCGACGAGAAACTAAGATCAATAATGGACTCGAGCTTTGACAAGGTATTTGAGTATTCACAGAAATATAACGTCGATATGAGAACTGCTGCTTACTTAGTTGCTGTGGAAAGGATTGCAGAAGCTATGCGTACATAAGCGCGCCAATAGTAACAGCAGCATCAAGAATTATCCAAAGTGTTGCAGAGATAATAATCGGCTTATCCTTGTGAACAAGCCCATAAACGAGCCAAGGAACAGATATTAAAGCAAAAAAAGCCCACGTTGTGATGGAAACACCCTCTGCGATTTTTCTGGAAAAAATATCCCAAATCTGAGGCAATGTTGTCAAAGGACCAACGATGGCCACAACTAACAGAAATTTATCAAGCCGCTTCACCCAAGCTTTTCCAGTCTTCCTCTTTTTTATGTGGTGCAAATACCCTGTTCTTACCAAAAAATCACCTTTGAATCGGTTTACGCTCAGTCTCCCTTAAGTCCAGTTTGTCAACAAGAATCTCAAACAGATCAGGCTCAATCTTCAAAATATCTTTCAATGTTATTAGACCAACCAGTTCGCCGCCAGACGTCACAGGAAGGTGCTTCACATTATAATCACGCATGGCGCGTAAAGCGTCAAAAATATCTTCGTCAGGCGTGCAGATATAGAGTTTTTCTGACATGACGCTCTTCACTTTGCGCTTAGCAGTTGGAATGTTGCCAGTAACAGCTTTCCTTACAATGTCCGTATCAGTAATGATGCCTACAACACGGCCCTTATCTTTCACAACAAGAGAGCCGATCTTTTCCTCAGCCATCTTTTTAGCAGCCGTCTTTATGGTGTCATCAGGCTTGATAGTGATGACGTTCAGAGTCATCGCATCGCCGACAACCACACCCGTGTTGAACCTAAGCATAGTAGTAAATATGAGTTTGATGTTAATAAAGGTTATGCAACAATTATTTATAGTACTCCCCTGCACTCCATTCTCATGCACAACCTGACACTATTAGAGAAAAAATCAGTAATAACCGTTAAAGAAATCAAGACCCGCTATAGAGGGCTATGCTTTGCTGTGGACTTCCATGTGCAGAACGCAGAAAAAGGCGTGCTTGTTAGTCATGGTCTTGTATATGCAGGCATAGTCAATATAGACCATCATGCGCCAATTCCTGCAATGCGTGAACGAATCTCCAGCGCAGTACTCGCAAGAAGATACGTGCAAAATCATGGCACTGTGAAGACAAGAATGTTCATCAACCACACAGATGCAGACTCAATGCTCTCGGTCATGATGCTCGGAGAATACCTGCCGCCGGAGATGAAATTTGCAGAAGCAGCAATCGCAGCAGACCATTATGGAACTGCAGACCCGATAGCGGAATTCTTCCAGGCGTTAGAGCGGTTAAGAGATCCGGATTATTCTGCAACACAGTTCCTGAAATACCTTAACGGCGAGAAGCTTGACCAGCGGACTGAAGGATTACTCGAGAAAAGAAAAAGAGAACGGGAACAAGTAGGAGATATCGCATTAAATTACTTTAAAGACATAGCATATGTAACACTGGATAAGAAAGTAGATGCAGCACTATTCCTGCCGCATATCCAGGACGCTGCAGCCATTGTGATCGCAACACCTATGAATGGAAAATGGAATGTTAATGTCCGGCTTGGAAACAGTGATGCTGCTTTGAACGAGCTTGGTTTGCCTGACTTCGGCGGCAGATGGAACGCAGGCTCAACAGGAAGAAGGGATCTACGGCATCTCCGGAGTGTCGACCTGGACCGTTGACGGCGAGCCAATCGAAGTGGGGCCGGGACAGGCGCTCTGCATTCCGCGAGGCGCGGTCCACCGGTTCGATAACAACGGAAGCCAG
>JAHWHO010000068.1 GCA_019323255.1 Candidatus Woesearchaeota archaeon | reverse complement strand
TTTAGATACTGATATAGACGGCGCCTTGGCTGAAGCAAAGCCTATTTCTCAATTCAACCGAAACCATTAAATACTAGTAATGAATATATATTCATAACAGCATTTGGAGGTGGAAAAATGCCAAACAGAGATGGAACTGGACCAAACGGAAAAGGGCCAAGAACAGGAAGACAGATGGGGAAATGCGAGGGCGCATCAAGCAGAGGCTGCGGTCGCGGCAGAGGCTTCGGACGAAGATAATGCCAAGACCCTGCAAGAGAAGAAGAGTTAGAGGCCGGCCAAACTCTTTTTACTTCAAACCCTCAGGCGTAAGAATGATAGACCTAGAAGAAACTGTATTAACAATGCCAGAATTTGAAGCAATCCGCTTAGTCGACCTAAAAGGAGTATCTCAAACAGAAGCCGGCGAACAGATGAAAGTCAGCCAGTCAACGCTGTCAAGAATACTTGAAACAGGAAGGAAAAAGATTGCAGACGCAATTGTAAATGGAAAAGCAATCAAGATAGGCATTTAAAAAGATCCGACGATGGAATTCACAAACCTTTTAAATGCCCCTGAAGACTAAACGGAAATGGTACTATGTTTAATCGCATTGCCGATATTCGCACTACTTGGCGTATTCAGCATAAAATACAGAAAGCTCGCAAAGGACTCGCTGAACTGCCTGTTCAAGACGGTTACGCTAAGGAGATGCGAATCAGGACTTGACGACAGGATCAAGGCAGGGATAACAGGAAAGCTGCTGAAATTCTCACCGAAAGCGGCAGGACTCTTCTACAGGCATTACAAGCTAATCTCATTCCTGATACTTGCTTTATTCATCTGGAGCGCTGTCGAAGGAGGAATCGGCGTTGTGAACTATGTAAAATACGGAAACTGCAACGGGCCTGACAGCTCAGGATTCTGCATACTAGACCCAACAGGGCATTACAGCGGAGTATCAGAAGTCGGAAGCTTCCTTAAACCTGAACAGACAGTATGCCCGCAGCCTGAAGCGGATGATCCAACATTCGGAAACGAATATGCAGACCTGACAATAATAGAATTCGGATGCTATGTATGCACTTACACAAAAGATGCAGAGCCCGTAGTCAAAGAAATCCTCAAAGAATACGACGGCAAAGTCAACTTACAGTTCAAATCAGTCGTAATACCCGACCACCTTAACAGTTACACAGCCGCGCTCGCAGCAAACTGCTTCCAGGAACAAGAAAAATACCCTGAATTCCATGACGCAGTGTTTGAGCTTGAAAAAGTCACACCGAATGCGCTGACAAGCCTAGCGGAAAGCAAAGGCCTCAATATGACACAATACGACGAGTGCATGGACCACGAGAAATACAAAGAAGAAGTAGAAGCAGATACAAGAGCAGGAATAAACGCAGGAATAGAAGGCACGCCGACATTCTTCATCGGAACGCAGAAAATCGTCGGACCGAAGCCATTAAAAACATTCAAAGCAGTCATAGACAAAGAGCTGAAATGATGTTCACATTCAACCCGGAACAGGTAAGGAAGGACTTTCCCATTCTGAAAAAGAAAATTATCTACCTAGACAGCGCGTGCATGTCATTAAAACCACAGCAGGTTATTGATGCAATGAAAGAGTACTATACCGACTATACAGCCTGTGCAGGAAGAAGTGCGCACAAACTCGCGCATGAAGTTGAGGAGAGAGTGGACAAGTCAAGGCACACTATCCGGAAATTTATAGGTGCGGGCAAAGACCAGGAGATAATATTCACACGAAATACGACAGAAGGAATAAACCTCGTCGCGAATACGCTTGATTTCAAGAAAGGGGATGAAGTTGTTGTAAGCGACAAGGAACATAATTCAAACCTGATTCCCTGGCTGAAATTAAAAGGCATAGTACTAAAGTTCATCAAAACAAATGACGACAACACTCTGGACCTCGACGATGCAAAAGAGAAGATAACAGCGAAAACAAAACTTGTCGGCGTCGTGCACAGATCAAACATGGACGGCGTCACAAACCCAATAAAAGAACTTGCAAAGATCGCGCACAAAAACGGCGCGCTGATGATGGCAGACGGCGCACAAAGCGTACCCGGCATGACAGTTGAGGTTAAAGACCTTGACGTTGATTTCCTCGCATTTTCAGGACATAAAGCACTCGGGCCTACTGGAACAGGCGTATTGTACGGCAAGAAAGCACTCCTGGAAAAACTCGACCAATTCCTAGTCGGCGGAGAAACGGTCCTGAACTCCACGTACAAAGGATACGAGCCGGAACACCTACCAATGAAATTTGAAGCAGGACTGCAAAACTACGCAGGCAATATCGCATTAGGAACGGCAGTTGATTACTTGAAGAAAATCGGCATGAAAACAATAGAAAAGCACGAGATCCTGCTAAACAGGATACTCACAGAAGAATTAGGCGAGAAAGTACAATTGCTCGGTCCGCAGGAGCCAGAGAAAAGAGCAGGCATATTCTCGTTCAATGCAGGAAAAGACCCTCATCATATTTCCAAAATGCTCGACATAAGCAAAAATATCATGACACGATCAGGCGCGCACTGCGTCCACGCATGGTTTAATGCGCACAATATGAAAGGCAGCGTCAGGGCGTCTATGTATCTCTATAATACTGAAGAAGAAATGAAGATACTTGCTGAAGAGTTAAAGAAAATAATTAAAATATGACAGAAATAACACCAGAGATGAAAGCTCAGTTGGAGGAGCAGAAAAAGAACTGCATATTCTGCCAGATAATATCCGGCCAGCAGGAAGCGAAGAAAATCTACGAAGATGAAGAGATCTATTCAGTATTAGATATAAGGCCTGTCGTTAAAGGACACTTATTGGTAATGCCAAAAGAGCATTACCCAATAATGCCTTTGCTGCCGCCAAAAACATTCCAGCATATGTTCGGGATACTGCCGCAGATAGTCGAGGCGCAGAAAAAAGCAATGGTGATGACCGGATGCACCGTGTTTATTGCTAATGGGGGCGTAGCAGGACAGCAGGCACCGCACTTCATCTTTCACGTGCTCGGAAGGGATAAGAGCGACGGAATACTCAATTATTATTTTGAGCCTAAGAAACTGGTTCATGAAGATCTTAAGAAAGCGGAAGAGCTAATGAAGCATAATCTTCCAAGGATGCTTGCTAATATTGGAGCAAAACCTATTGAAACTGACGGTGTTTATGAAGACGACAAGATCAAGATCATGATGTCTCCAAGAGCGCAGGCAGTAGGCCATTTGGAGATCTACTCCAAAGAAGAGCCCAAATACTTCGAGAAACTGCCGTTTGAAAGCGCGGCGCATTTATTTTACGCGGCTTCATTTGCAGCAACAGCACTGTTTGAAGGGCTTGGCGCGCACGGAACGAACATCATAATGCAGACAGGCGAGAGCGCAGATAATCCCGAAGGTAAATTGGTTGTGCACGTATTGCCAAGATACGACGGCGACGGGCTAAATTTGATAATACCTCCATCTACACAGCAATTCGACACAGACACGATAGTCGCAGCGTATGCTAATGAGATGTACAAGGTTGGGAAAAAAGAAGAGCCTTCGCCTGAATCGCAGCCAAAATCGGCAGAAGCCAAAGGCCTTGAAGAAGTCAGCGAAGCGATAAAGAAGATTAGGAGAATGCCTTAATCCACCAATATTCTTATAAATAGCTTCTTTGTTCTTTTTCGCGTGGGTAACGGAACTGTTTGCAGAGTGAAGGGAGCAATGATCGTTTGCTTTCCTGAAGGAAAAACTGAGGAAATCGACGGAATATTAGTAAAACGCCCTGCCCAAAGTGTGATTGCTTTCAAGAAGGAGCCTTTTTTTGCAGAAATACTAAAGCCAGCATGGGTTGATGTTCCCAACCACCCGCATGCTGAAACGATGCAAAGGTATTATGGCGCATACCAAGACTATGACGACATTCAAGCAGGAGCAAGCATCCAGCTTATCGGCACTGAGTATTGGACTCCCGATGCTGAGATCGGCAAAAGCTTTTACGGACTGATCAAACATGTAGATGCGGCCACGGGTTCCGATGTCCTCAAACAAAAACCGCTAATAACCGATGAAAAAGGACAAGCACTAAGACTGCACTTGGGCTATTACCTATCCTGGCCTGTAGACCAGATAATAGAATTTGATTGCGACGACGATATCTCCCAAATGCTCACAAGCCTTCCTGGCGAGAAATCACGAAGAATTCTTGATTATCTAAAAACAAAAGTCTAAAAGAACTAATCGACTCTTTACCAGTCCTACTTCCTCGGCAGCCATCTCAGGAAATGCAGGAAATTAAGAAAGTTCAGATAATTCCATGCGTTGTACTTTCCCAAAAAACCTAAGAATCCAAGAAAACCAAGAAAGCCTAGAGAATTTTTCATTCGCAAGTGCATTCGCCTTCGCACTCTTCGCACTCATCTTCGTCATCCTCGTCAAGCTTCTCCTGAAGCTCTTCCTCTCTGATGACGCCCTTTGATACCAAAAGATCAATCAGCTTGTTTAAGACGTACTCGGTGTTAACAGCGATGTCTTCTGTTGACATCTCTTCCTCTTGCATTTCTTCTTCCATTCTACCCCTCCTTACCTACTGCTGTCGCACTGGCGCTCCAGCTCGTTCTTTTTTGAAATTGCCAAAGACTTAGGATCAAAATTAAATGCTGCGATTATCTCATCCGCAAGAGCTTTCTCAATGCTTGTTTTCTTGTTGAAGCTCCTGTCGTAAGCGCCCTGGCTGAAATATCTCAAGACAATGTCAACCCTTCTCTGGGGCGCGCAGTCAATCGCTTTCGGATAACGAGCACCGCCGTACTCAATTGAGACGATCTCCTCGCGCGGAGCAGCATTCTCAATCGCCTTAGAAAGAACAGCGATAGGATTCTTGCCGGTCTTCTGCTCGACAATCTCCAATGCCTTCTTTACAGAATCGTAAACTGTATTTGCCTTGCCGCAAATGTGCCCGGAACTCTTATTGTGCTTCTTTCCCTTATGGCCTGGAATCATAACCTTGTTCATCAGGCGCTCAACAATAAACATCCTTGACTTATGAAACCTGTTGCCCGCGTGCTTAGCGCCGCTTCGGGGCACAATCCTCGGCGCGAGATTAATGTAGCGCTGAAGGCCCGGATCCTCTACACTGATTTCATCCGTCGACCATTTGTTAAACGCCAAAACCATTCTTACTTCCTCGCCTTCTCAAGCTTGCCTTTCAACAGAGCGTTAAGACTCTGGCCATTAACCTTGATAACCTGCCACCTGACGCCGGAAAGATCTCCTTTTGCCTTTCCGCCACCGCCACCAATGGTTTCAATCATAACTTCATCGTGCTCATCAATAAGCTTCTGCGCACCATCACCTGGCATGAACGCTGTAACCTGCTTGCCATTCTTGACAAGCTGGACTCTCGCACACTTTCTCATCGCAGAGTTAGGCTGCTTAGCCTCCAACTGCACTTTCTCAATTACAATCCCCTTAGCCTGAGACGCCCCTTCAAGCGGGTCAGCCTTCTTAGTAAGATTAAGCGTTTTTCTCACGTACTTCTGGTTTAACCACAAGCCGTGATGCCTTCTCTTCTGAAGCGCTTTTGCCGCACCGAGTCCTCTTGTCTTGTTTGACATCTTTACTTAACCTTTAATTCCTTGATAGGATAAAATCTCTTAACAATGCTCTCAAAAAACCTCAAATTAGAGGCGTTACGTCCGATGAGCAATCCCCGGGTTTTTAAATCTTTTGCTATTAGCGTCACGACGGAATCGTCCTCTGAAAGCTCAGCAACCTCAAGCGGAGCGACGACATTCTTCACAAACTGCAGCAAATCATCACTGTACTCAACAACCTTGATCTTCTTCTTCAGCTTAGCCTCAAGCCGGCGGATATTTGCGCCTGCCTTGCCGACAGCCTTAGCAATAAGCCCCTCGCCAACCACGAAGACAAGCATCTGTTCATGTGCCATGCAGTCCTTCGGCGTCACGCCGCAGACTGAGGAGAACATCGACATTATCTGCATCAGGCCAGCATCATAAACCTTCTTCATAACACACCGATAATGGAAACAGAGAATGGCTTCCTGCAAACAACACCAATATCCTCAGCAGACTTATCAAGCTGCTCTACAGGAACACCGTTGATCTTACAAAGATGCATCACCATTTCTTTTTTATTCTCTTCACAGTTGCTTGACAAGAATACTTTCTTAATCCCCTTATCACGCAACATCTTAATCGTTCTCTCACTGCCAAACACAAGCTTGTCAGAAGCCATCAGTTTCTTAAGCTCTGCAACAATTCCTTCAACCTGTTTCTTTGCCATATTACTTCGCCTTTACTATCTTAGTCACAAGTCCCGGAAGGCCTGTGCCGACCGGAACAGCCTGATTCAGCATAACGTTCTCTACGACGCTGCTCAGATTATCAAGTTCACCTCTCATCGCAGCATTAATCAAATGCCTCAATGGAGTCTCGAAAGAAGCACGCGCAAGCACAGAAGATTTCTCACTCACAACACCATAACGCGTAATGCCCTTAATTACCCCGCCAGCACACATTGTGTCAGCGACAAGCATGATATGCCTTATGTCAACATTAAGGCCCTGAGACTCAATAACCTTAAAGACCTCGTCGATAATAGCCTGCCTTGCAGCCTCAATGCCAAGCACATCCCTGATCTCGTGGATATCATTGCTAATGGTCCTGGACGCATCAACAAAATCAAGCTCAAGAATCTTCTTGAGATTGCTGCCTGCAGTGATAATAATAAACTCATCATGCCTCTTAACAGGAAGCACCTGAGGAATGCCCTTGACGCCTTTCAGGAAAACAGACTTGGCTTTCTCCTTGACGCGGTACAGCGCATTAAGCGTCTTGCCTTCCTCCTTGCTCTTCGGCTTAAGGAATATCGTCTCGCCCTCTGCCTTAACAGTCGCTTCCTTCGCCAAAGCATGCTCAAGGACTTTTGTAACCGCGCTCACAGTAACCCCCATGCCTGAAAGCTTATTCGTATCGAGAATAACTTCAACCTTGAGGTCAGCAACATTCACGGCAAATTCCTTAACAACCTCACTAACAGAAGTTTCCTTAATGCTCAGCGCGAGGTCAAGAATGTCTTTCCCCTTATTGTACGGGCTCTTGAGATAAATCTCCATCATTGGAGTCGCGATCTTCGCCCTGCCGTCGAGAATCTCAATGATACGCGGCAAACCCATAGTAACGTTCATCTCCGCAACACCTGCGAAGTGGAAAGTGTTCAATGTCATCTGCGTGCCCGGCTCACCAATACTCTCAGCACCAACAAGGCCGACGGCCTCGCCAGGATCAACCCTTGCAGCATCATACTCTTCAAGCAGCTTCTTAGCTGCCTTCTTCAGCTTGCCAGCAGGGCAGACAGCCTCGAGCTCTTCGAGCATTTTCGGTGGAAACAAATCCTTGTATTCTTTTAGATCAGCATGCATTTTGAATCACACAGACTTAACAACCTTCTGGATGTCAATCTTACCAGCCTCTGAACGCGCAACATCAATGCCGTCCTCGCCATAGGCGAACTGGATAACTGTACCATGAGCATCCCTAACAGTGCCATCATACTCAACTCTCAAGTCCTGCAAAGCATTCGCAAGACGCCTGTATAAATAACCGCTCTTAGGTGTTCTAAGCGCAGTATCCATCAGAGCGTCCCTTCCAGTCATCGCGTGGAAGAAAAGCTCGATAGGCTTGATTCCGTGCTTGAATCCCCTTCCGATAAAGCCGTGTGCTTCAGGGGACAAGTCGCCCTTCTTGAAACAGCTCAGCGTCCTTCCGGAATAGCCCTTGTCAATACGCTTGCCGCGCAGAGCCTGCTGTCCGACACACGCACTCATCTGAATAATTGAAGTGATGCTGCCTCGTGCACCAGACAAAATCATAACAGCTGCATGATTATCGTCCTTAACATAACGCTTCAAAACTTTTCCTGTCGCATTACGCGCCTTGTTCAGCCTCTCAAGAATCTTAAGCTCAAGCGTCTCTTCAATACTCCTTCCAGGGAATACCTCAAGCGTGCCTTCCTTAAACTGCCTGATCAGCTCATCAACATCTTCATCTGCTTCAGCGAGCAATTTATCGATCTCCTGCTTTGCCTCAAGCGGAATATCCTCATCGGCGATTCCTGTCGTGAAACCCCTGATAAGAAGGTATTCAACACCCATCTTCAGGATATTATGCAGGATCTCTATCGTCTTATCTGCACCATACTGCTTGTGCAGCGCCCTCAGCATAAGGCCATCGCCCTCACCGCCGATGCTTTTCGTATCGATCGTGCCCTCGACAAGGTTTCCGTCCTTAACGATAACCTTCTCGCCATTTCTTGAAATACCCTCGTAATTGAAATCATCAGGCAAAAGCGCACTGAAAAGCTCCCTGCCGGAGATCTTCTTCTTACTCGGCAGTCTCTTAAAATCATCAATACCGACAGACGCCAGGAGCTGAACTGCGTGCTCCCTGTCAAACTCGCCATGGCGGCTCAATAAGTAATTGCCGCTGATCGCATCCTGGATACAGCCGATAACCGAGAGGCCGTAACGCGGGCTAATCAACTGAGTCTGGACCTGCATCAGAATTTCTGCTTCAGCTCTCGCCTCCTCAGTCTGAGGAATATGCAAGTTCATCTCGTC
The DNA here is from genome assembly GCA_019323255.1 of Candidatus Woesearchaeota archaeon. Lineage (GTDB taxonomy): Archaea > Nanobdellota > Nanobdellia > Woesearchaeales > ARS49 > JAHWHO01. The sequence goes on along the minus strand of JAHWHO010000068.1, from coordinate 6,982 downwards.
ACCATCGAAGTCTGCATTGTAAGGATTACATACAGCAGGATTCATCCTGAGCGTCTTGCCAGGCAGAACTCTCACACGGTGGCACATCATACTCATCCTGTGAAGAGACGGCTGACGGTTGAAAACAGCAACATCTCCATCCATCAAATGGCGCTCAACAAGATAACCCGGCTGCAGCTCCTCAAGAGCCGCTTCTTTGGTTTCTTCTGTAATCTTCTTTTTCTTGCCGTCAGGCCTGATAATATAATTGGAACCGGGATACTCTCCAGGGCCCTTCTCAACAAACTTCTTCAAGTATTCCATGTTCCACTCATTAACAGTCTCGGGAACAGTGATACGCATCGCAATGCTCTTAGGCACACCGACCTCAAACAAAGCAATCATAGGATCAGGTGAAATAACCGTACGCGCACAGAAGTTAGTACGCTTGCCTGCCAGATTGTGACGGATTCTTCCTTCCTTGCTCTTTATACGCTCAGTAATCGTCTTCAAAGGCTGGCCGGAACGGTGCCTTGCAGGCGGAAGCTGGGCAACAGCATTATCAAAATAAGTAGTCACATGGTACTGAAGCAAGTCCCAAAGATCCTCGATAATAATCTCAGGCGCTCCCGCGTTAATGTTCTCAAAAAGACGCTGGTTGATACGAACAATATCACCAAGCTTGTGCGTAAGATCATCCTCGCTCCTCTCGCCGCTCTCAAGCGTAATTGAAGGACGCATCGTAACAGGCGGAATAGGAAGAACAGTAAGCACCATCCATTCAGGACGGCACACCCCTGGGCTTATGCCGTACAATTCCAAATCTTCATCGCTAAGCTTCTCGAGCCGCGCCCTAACCTCAATAGGTGAAAGACGCTTATCTGCCTCAACAAAGTTTGAAGGCTTCTCAAGAGCAATCTTAAACTGTTTCGCTTTGCAGTGAGGGCATTTGCCGCCAAGCCTGCCGCTCTGAACAAGCGCTCTCAATGCAGTGCGCCTTGCCTGCGGGCCTTCCTCGTGCTCAATCCGGTTAAGATGCGCACGTGCACGTGCAATCTTATCAGGAGCAATCAGCACCCTTCCGCACTCCCTGCACATAGTTCGAAGCATCAGGTAAATCATGTTAACAAACTTGATATGAATAACAGGATGCGCAAGCTCGATATAGCCAAAATGGCCAAGACTCTCCTTAAGCCTTAAACCATCAGTCTTGCACCTAAGGCCGGGATCAATCGTACCAAGCCTTAAGTCCATAAGGCCGCCGTCTACAGGATAACCTTCCTTATCGTAAAGCTCAGGCGTGACAACCTTAGCAGAAGCCATCTTCTTGATCAGCTTAGGGCTCAGAACACCAAAAGAGATACCTGCGATTTTCTTGTACACGTAATGCTGCAAAGCTTCCATTCTCTCCCTGGAGAACTGCTTCTTCTCGATAGTCTCCTGCTCTTCCATCTTTTCTTTTTCTTCTGGCATTTTAGTACTTGCTCCTCAAGTGCAGCTTCGGATAAATGCACATGCTCTTAAGCTCATCAAGCAAAAGCTTGAAAGCGTAACTGATCTCAATATCAGACATATCTGAGTCCTCCCCATAAATCGGGGACATAGCACGATTATCCTTTCGCGCATCGTAATAACCGATAAAGCCGGAACGTTCGCAGACAGGAATAACAATCTTGTCCGAATCAAAACGCTCCTTCAACAACAACGAGGCGCCATGCGCAACAAAAGTATCTTTCTCCATCTCTCCAAGCCTTAGACCGCCCTCTTTGGCCCTGCCCTCGGTAGGCTGCCTTGTAAGCAGCTGGATCGGCCCTCTCGCCCTGCTATGAATTTTATTGCTGACCATGTGCTTCAGCTTCAAATAGAACATATTACCGATGTAAATCTTGGCTTCCATGATCTCGCCAGTCATTCCATTATACATCGTCTCAGTCCCGTCTTCCTTGAAGCCAAGCTCGACAAGCGTCTTCCTGATATCCTTTTCAGGCTTGCCCGCAAAAGTTGTTCCGTTGATATACTCACCATTCAAACTGCCGGACTTTGCGCCAATCAGCTCGATCAAATGCGAGACAGTCATACGCGAAGGAATAGCGTGCGGACTGAATATTAAGTCGGGAATAACCCCGTTTGCAGTAAAAGGAAGATTTGGCTCAGGCACGATAAGCCCGATAACTCCCTTCTGTCCGTGGCGGGAAACAAACTTGTCGCCCGTCTCAGGAATCCTCTGGTCCCTGATCCTAACTTGCACTAACCGATTGCCTTCCTCGTTCTCGGTCATCGCAACAAAATCAACAACGCCCTTCTCGCCGTGAAGCAAAGAAATACTCGACTCCCTTCTTATGTTTGAAGCAAGGCTGTACTCCTCAAGGTTAGACAAGAACCTTGGCGGTGAAGTCCTTCCGATAACAACATCACCAGCATGAACTTTCGCTTCAGGATAGATAACACCGTCATCTTCCAAAAGCCTGTAATCCTGCTCACTCTTGTAGCCTTTAGTATCCTTATCCGGAACACAGATCTGGTCCATCAAGCCTCCGGAGTATCTCAATTCCTCGGTAACAGCAGGACGGAAATACGTAGACCTACCAAACGCGCGCTCGATAGAGCCTTTATACAGAAGAATCGCGTCTTCCATATTATATCCCTTATAGCTCATCACCGCAACAACAATATTCTGCCCTGCAGGATGAGCATCATAATCAGAAAGCTCATGCACATCAGTCGTAACTAACGGGCGCTGCGGATAATGAAGCAGGCTTACATCCATATCCATACGAACAGGATAGTTTGCAGCATAAAGTCCAATGCTCTGCTTAAGATTCCTGCTGCCGATAATAAGACGCGCACCCTGGATGTAATCCCCGTAAGGAATCAAGCCAGTGACAATGCCCAGCATCGTAAGCGGACTGATTTCCAAATGTGTATGATCAGAAGTCAAATCAGCGTCGGAGAACCCAACAAGGCAATTCTCCTCTTCAGCAGCATCAAGAAACTCTATTACCCCCTGCGCTACAAGATCGCCCCATGTAAGCTCGCCCTTGCAAAGCTGCTTGATATGCTTGTCAGTCAACAGAGGCATGCCGTCTTTCACGATAATAAGCGGACGCCTTGTCCTGCCCCTGCCAGATTCAATGTAAAGCGTGTCCAGAATACTGTCGTAGAAAAGGTTAACGTTCTCATTAACATTGCCCGCGCGCCTCTCCTGCTTCAAAGTCTCAATATAACTAGCATGGTCTTCTATGTCCCCCATAAACTTGCCGTTCAGGAATACTTCAGTCATTGTACCACCTTCAAGCCAGCGGTCTGCAGAGATTTCAACACCTCTGCCTCGTCGATGTTCTTCGTCACCGTAGCCATCATGCTAAGATTTTTCCTGAGGCCGATGTTTGTACCCTCGGGAGTTTCTGAAGGGCACAACCTGCCAAGATGCGTCGCGTGAAGCTCTCTCGCCTCGAAATTCTCCTGCGAGCTGTTCAATGGGCTTACGACACGCTGCAAATGAGACAGGGTGTTCAAGAAGTTCAATCTCTGGATTCGTTGAGAAACTCCTTTTCTTCCTCCTACCCAGTTTCCAGTCGCCATAGCGCTGTAAATCCTGCTCGTCAGCAGCTTCTCCCTGATAATAACCTTGATACTCGGGAACTTGCCCCTCTTAACAATTCTCTGGAAGTTATACAATAAATCCCCGATAAGCACTTTAAGATTCATACGGAACAAATCACCGAGAAGATCGCCGCTCATCTTAACACGCTTGTTCATATAATGGTCCTTGTCGTCCAGAGGCACCTCTCCCTTGGAGCAAAGAATAAACTTTCTCAGCATCTTACACAAGTTGTAAGCCTTATGCGTCCTCGCTTCGGGCTTTGTTCCAACGTGAGGAAGAAGATACTTGTCGATAAGCTCAATCATTCTCTCGACGCGAATCTCCCTTGTCTGCGTGATGCCGATCAATTTTGCAATCCTGTCCATAGCATCCTCATCATTCTTAACATCCACAAACTCGAACAAATTGATCAGGACCTCGTCAAACTGCCTGTCTTTGCTTACTGCCTGCATGATCTCCTCATCCTTGACCATGCCAAGAGCCTTAAGGATAAGGATAACCGGAACTCTCTTGACTCTCGTGAAAGAGCCGTAGAAAATACCGTCTTTCATGCGCTCTATCGTGTGCGGAATCTTGTAAGAAGCATGCTCACTGAAAATCTTGCCGACATATTGGGACACGCCCGTTGAAGGCTTCTCAACAATAAACCTGTTCGCTGCGAGATCCTCAATGTTAACAATGACACGCTCAGTGCCGTTGATCAGGAAGTAACCACCGGGATCGTCGGGATCTTCACCCTTGTCAATAAGCTCCTGCCTTGACATCTTGCTCAGATGGCAGGAAGCACTCTTAAGCATAATAGGCATGTTTCCAATCTGCGTAGTGAAGCTTTCCCTCTGCACATCATTAACATGCGCACTGATTTCTATGTAAATCGGCGCAGAATAACTAAGTTTTCTTAGCCTTGCTTCAGTCGGGTAAATCGGACGCTTGCTTCCGTCAGCCTCGGTGATCTCCGGTTTTGTAACCCAGATCCGATCTAAACGGATCTTGAAGCTCTCGACATTCGGCGGGATAATCGTCGGCTCAATAATCTTATTCTCACCAAGAATTGCATTCAATTGCTTTTCAACGAAATCATTGAAGCTGTCAATCGTACTCTTCACGAAACTGTTCTCCTCAAAGAATTTCTTGATCAGGACATTAGATGAGCTTACCATTATTCATTCACCACCCTTCTATAGAACACCGTCGTGCCTGCTGTAGGACTTACCCTCTCGACCTTGATAACATCGCCCTCTTTCACGTCGAGATGAACTATTGCAGAATCATCCCTCTTTATCTTAGGAAGGTTCTCGAGCTCAAGGGAGAATTTTTCGAACAAATCCTTACACTCCTTATCGGCAACCTTGCTGTGCTTAGGCACAAGCTTGTGTTTTGCTACGTCAAATTTTGCCATTTTGAAAGTACCGGGCCGGATGGGATTCGAACCCACGACCCTTTGGTTAAAAGCCAAATGCTCTACCAAGCTGAGCTACCGGCCCACTATAGCGCCGTCTAGATTAGATATAAATCGCCTCCACCCGACAAAACTATCTAACACCATCATGCGCACGAACCTGAATTCCAATAGGGTTATTTATAAAGGTTTCGGTTTTTAAGGGGTTTAGAATCGTATAAGTCTTACAGAAGGATTAAAAGGCGAAAAAACTTTGTGTTATTAGAGGAGATTATTTTGAAAGATCTTCAATTCACAGCGCTCGCGATAATAGGAATTATTGCAGTTGGCGCGCTAGTAGTATCATTCGGCGGAATGGCAACAGGAAATGCTTCTTATTATAAGAAGATGATAGAGAAAACAGACGCCAAGATGCCTCCGCCGAGCGGAGCATGGTGCTACTATACCGCAAGAATCGGTTCGCCACCAACATGCAGAGTGGAATATTCTCTCGCCTGCTATGACTCAGAAGAAGATGCCAGATTGGCAGCAAACACAATAACAACATCAGAAGCGTCAGCAGGAATCGTCGCAAAAGGCCTCGTATATCCTAAGGATGAACCAAAACTGCAGCAAAGCATGCCAACAGTCGATCAAAGCTTGATTGAGAACTGCCGACGCAGAGCACGCTCGATAGATCGATATAGCGATACGGGGCCAGTTCGCTATCCAGATCCACTGGAGAGTCGTCCTCTTAGCTATCCTATGGGAGAAGAAAGAGCACAGCCAGTAGATTTGCCTCCTGAAGATTTATCCGACCGAAAACCTTAGGAAAAATTATTTTTCAATTTATTTTATATTTCTATTTTACATGATTGAATAAGCGTTTCGTCAATAGGGTGCAGTTCATCTGCATGGACCAATAACTCATTATGGACGGAACTCGGATGGTAAAACAAGTGTACAATCGCACCACTATCTTTGGCTTTTTCACGGCAGGGACGAAGTCAGAATCGCCCGCAAACAGAACTGCGTGATCTATCTTCTTGTCGAAACACATATCAACAATATCAAGAGACATCAAAATATCTACCATCTTCTGCTTAAACACGCCGTTAATACACTGCAGTCTGCCTAATTTCACCTCGAAACGAGGCAGTTTCTTGAGCTTATCGATATATTTCTGCATAGCAGCGTGACGCTGAACATCTGATTGATTATTCTTACGTACAACAGGCATACAGTGATAAAAATATGTACGCAGCCTATTGAAACCTAGCGTTTGGCACACAAAATTAGATACGGAACCCAAGTCCACTCTGCAGGAATCAAAATTGGACTTCAGGACTTTTGTCCAGTATCCTGCATCGATAAAAATAGCTGCTTTTTCCATGATGAAGATTATGCCCATCATTCAACCGAAGCTGAACGATGGGGAAGATAATGGATAACCATAATATTTGAGTTTTTATAAAAGTTTCTAAGATAATTTCGGAAAAATCACGAATTTTCATATTTAAGTTCCTTGACCAAAATCATTAAATATCGCGGCAGTCACTCCGCACTCGATGACAGATAAGCCTGCAGAAATAAAAGCATTAGACGTTTCTTTTCTAACACAAGATGAAACACTGCTGGATCTGGATTGCCAAATGCGCGATCGCAAGATGGAACAGCTACTGGAAGGCGACCTGTGCTATGCCTTAACCAGTGACAGAGTGAAAGACCGGTTTCTGCACGAGTGCTTCAAACCTGCGCACATGAGTTTAATCGCTGATCACCTTGAAGAATGTGAGTCGTGCGCGTCTGAATACCAGCAATACGCGGCTGCGTGCCGTCGCGATTAAGTTTTAAATATTTCTAAAGAAAACTATGCGCCGGTGCCGTGCTACAGGAAGCAAGACCCTCGTCAACTTCCTCTCTAGTTTGAATCTTGTAAATGACGTTTCACTAAACTATCACGTAGTTTTTGCGGTACAGTTGGTTCTGCGGCTTGCGCTTTTTCATAGGCTTGAGTGCAT
>JAHWHO010000067.1 GCA_019323255.1 Candidatus Woesearchaeota archaeon | reverse complement strand
TGTTTGATTAGCTCAATTCTGGAAGCAGAACTGTTTAAGCAGGTAATCAGGCCAACACTGATTGTAAGGTCGGTTTCTTTCTCAACACTCGCGCGCAAAGACTCTGCAAAATCAGCAGCCTTGTTCTGGCACAACTCGGGCAGCACAATAACAAATTCCTCGCCGCCATAACGGCATGCAAGCGCCGAAGAAGGCAGCAGCTTCTTCGTCACATCAGCTATCGCGACAAGCACCCTGTCGCCTTCAGGATGACCCTTAGTATCATTGAACTTCTTGAAATTATCAACATCATACATCAAAACGCTGATGGGCTTGTTGTCCTTCGCAAGACTTGAAAGCATCGTGTCAAAAGCGGAAACGAAATGAAGCCTGTTATTAAGCCCGGTCAAAGGATCAACACGCGCAGAAGTCTTCACACGCTCATAATCACTAACCTGCACAAGCAAAGACTCAAGCTCCTTGAGCAAGTCAGGAAAGTCCTCAAGATAGGGAAGCTTATCGCAGTAAAGAACAATACTGCCAAAAATATGACGGTCAAGCAGCAAAGGATAAGCAACAAATGAAGAAGGAATTGAACCAAGATTCTCCAGATGACGGAAATATATATCGTCCACAATTCCAGAAATCCTGAAAGAGGTCCTTGAATCAGCAAGCTGCTTCGCAATAATCTGCTCCACATCATCATACACAGAATTTGAATTGAAATGCCTGTACTTCAAACCGAAAGCAGAAACAACAGCATTGCTAAGGTGAAACTTGTGCACAAAAAACTCAGCAGCACGCTTAAGCAAGGTATTCAAATCACGCACATTCGCAACAGCATGAAGGAAATCAAGAAGCAACGACTGAGTACGAAGAAGCTTAGAATCCTCAATCTCCCTATCAGCTGAAAGCTTTGCAGACTTTGCAGCAAAATCAAGAAGAGGCTGGTGTTTCTGGCTGAAAACAGGAAGGCCCTCAAATGCATCAGACAGCTCCTCGTCGTTATATCCTGTGCCCGAACGGAACGGTCCCATAACAAAAACATACTTGCCTTGCTTTGAAACTGCAAAAGAGCACACCTTGACAGAGTTTCCATCAATACTTACAGGCAAGTTCTTCTTATCCAGCACCTGCTGAAAATAAGGAACCTTACCAAATACTTCTACACATTTTTCGTTCTCAAAAATATATATCGGAGCACCACATAACTCGCTAAGAATCTCAAAAGACTTTGCAGATTTCGACTTAAACCAGGACATAACACCAAGTGAAACCAAACGCTATAATAAATTTACTAAAGCACATCGCCTAAAGAGAACTCATCAAGACAGAATGGCCGCTGACAACAAGCACGGCTGCAAGAATCAGCATGACTGCAATAATACTGCCTATCGCAATACCAATCTTGCTTACTTCGCGCATAATTCAATCACCCTTTTCTTGAAAACCGGAAAATCTTTACTGAGGAAATGCCCGCCTGCGGCAGGAATATGTCCTCCTGCATTAGCATTGGAAAACCCCTTTATAGCTTTTTCCAAAAGCGCATTCACAGCAAGCCTCTGATCGCCCCTCCTTGCACTAACAGACATTGAACCATTATCCTTGCTCATCACAAGAATAGTCCTATGAGGATACTTAAGGCCGAGAACAGTACTTATTGTGCTCTTGATATTGTATTTGGGAGAAACAAGGAACAAATAAAGGTCTTTGTAATGCTCGCACTTTGCAAATTTCTTAAGCCATACGCCAAGCTCACGGTCTACAAGCGTTTTATACCTGATTAAGTCCGACCTTAACACTTCTTTTGGCGAACCTGCTGAATAGAGAACATTAAATGCCTTCGATATTTTTCTTGAATCAATGATAATCAAACTATTGATCATTGATGCGATCCTGCCAAAATCGGTCCTGAAATAGTCCTTATTTTTCTTAATCTTATATTTCCTGAAAACAGAATCGAGAAAACGCCGCCAGGGGGCCGTAGCGACATCCGCAATAGAAGCGACAGCAGCGAGCCAGTCACAATCAGACATGCCGCTTATTCGCGCGCACAAATCATATGCAAGCTTCGCCGAGCAGTAACGGGATGGATCTATTTTTGAGAACAATTGAGGCTTAACCAAAACAACATTTTTGGAATTTATATTCCTGTACAGTTTATGATGATCAATAACAAGGATATCCGCGAATTTCTTCAGCCGCTTAACTAAATCCGCGTGCTGGTCAAGGCTAAAATCGGTCACAATCAGTTTATTGATCTTTTTTGACCTCAGTTTCCTAATCTGCTGTTCAGAAATCGAATAAGTCTCCTTGTCAAATGCAGAAACGAATTCGGGCTTCCGGTTCCTCGCTTTTTTGATGAAGCGCGCAAGAATCGCAGCAGAGCAGATGCCGTCAGGATCAGCGTCATGGATTATGGCTATCCTATCGCTCGCGCTAATAGACTTCAAAAAACTGTCCACCCGACCTAAAATCTGTCTCATAGTAAAAAGGGCATTGGCGCTCTATAGGGCGCCAATGGAGGAGGGAATACATCATAAAAAGCAGGTCATAAGGCCTGCCTAGTGAGTGATGTTGTGATACGCCAATACAATATCCCTGACAAAACATTTATATATACTTGACGTGTGGTTAGTACTACTAGTACGATGAGTATATACATACAAAGAGGTGAATGAATTGATAATACGAAGACTCGTTAAAGCAGGGCAAGCAAGCCACACAATCTCACTACCAAAAGAATGGCTCGACAAAAACAGCCTAAAAAAAGGAGATTTAGTATATCTAAGCGAAAAATCAGACAAAGAGCTATTAATAACACCTGAAAGCAAAGAAGAACAGCCGCAGGAGCAAAAAGAGATCACGATACAAATTGACGGCAAAGAACTAAGTACCGTACAAAGAGAGATAACAAGCGCGTACCTGAACAATTACAACACAATAAGGCTTATGGGCGACAGCATCACCCAGAAGACCAAAGATATCAGAAAAATGCTGCACGACTTTGTAGCGCTCGAAGTCGCGGAACAATCTACCAAGAGCATAACCGCAAAAGACCTGCTGAATCTCAAAGAAATCAGCATAGAAAAAACAATCAGAAGAATGGACATGCTCGTAAGAAGCATGATACAAGACAGCGTAGAAGCAATAGACAAGCCGGAATTAGCGCAAAGCGTAGTAGTCAGGGACTACGAGGTCAACAGAGCATATTTCCTGCTGATCAGGCTATTGAAAAGTTCGCTCAACAACAAAGCGACAGCAGAACACTTCCAACTATCTAACGACACTGTGCTAAAATACTATAACCTGACATTAAATCTCGAGAATTTCGCAGATGCAGCGAAACAGCTGTCAGAGAATGGTGTCAAGCAAAAGAAAGACAAATCTAAAACAGTATTCAAGAAAGTAGAGAAATGCTATCTTGATGCTATGAAAGCATATTTCACAGAAGACAAGAAACTTGCAGATGCAGTAGCATTGCAGAGAGCCGGGCTTATGGACGAAGCTTCAGAACTGCCTGCAGGAACAGCAGAATTGTTTAAAAACATGGTCACACTGGCCAACAACATCGCAAAAGTCGTAATAGATGGTTGAGAACAGCAAATCTTTTATTTCTTTTTGAAAATAGGCCCAATATATGGCGACCATAACACCAGAAGAGCTTCTTTTAGTATTTGAAGGCGTGAAAAGAGTGCCTCCAAAGAGAGTGCTAGTAGATACCTGCGCATTGATGACATATTGCCCAAACATCACATTAGTTCTACAAGGGCAAGAACCAGATCTCGCTGAATATGAAAGACTTGAAGCGGCAATAAGGAGAAGCAGGAAAATCGGCGCGAGCCAGGATGTTGTGTCAGAAATGAATTCGTGGGCAGCAAAACTTGGCCATTTGAAAGAAGAAAACCCTTCAAGGGCAGATTACATTGAACGGATGCGCGATAGAACTATGGGTATTAGAGATGCACTCCAGATGAAAGTCAAGATTGAAAGCAACCTTGCAGGAAGCGTAACATATGTAGTAGAAAGCATGGCGGAAAAACTAGAATACAAAAGGGATCCGCCGGATGATGCTGATTTAAGAATAGCAGGTCATGCACTTGACAGATGGCTGCAGGGAGAATCTGTCGCTCTCGCCACAGCAGACCAAGGACTCGGAGCTGCTTATGTGCAAGCAGTAGCCGCGCTAAGAGAAAAAGGCGGCAGCAATATCAGGAGACTTATGCAAGACATACCGCTCATGGCATATGCAGGCAGATTTGATAAAGATGGGCTAGTTTATGACATAGTTGATGCAACAAAAGCACCATTGGAAAAAGAAGTCGACAAAGAATGTGAGCTACAAATTAGATTTATAGAAAGAAAATTGTAAAAAAAATAAATTTATGGTCCTAATCTTGGACTTGCAGGGTATTCTTTCTCGGCATCAGCAGGATATGACTGACCTACCTGAGCACCGAAACCTTTCCTAGTATCCAAAGGTGTTGGGCCTCGCGGATTAACCTGCGGGTTTACAGCATCGCTTTGAACAGTAGGGTTAGTGCAGCACCATGTGCCATAACCAAACTCATCAACACTGTCGCTTGGGATGCAATGGTAACCAGCCTTCACGTACTGATCCAAGAAATTCATATCTTCTTTTGGACCCGCCAAAACAGGCGTGTACTGAGGCTCACCAAATGGAGTTTTAGGACAAATTGCACTACCATCAGTCGCGCTCGTCATCAGCATTCCTGCACTATTTTCTCCTCCTGAGAACATTAGGACAAGACCGATTACGCCGACAATTGCAGTAATGCCCATTACGACAAGTGCCATACCTCTATGCTCATCTTGCATGAAATCACCTCGTTTGTAATTTTGACTTACGCACAATAAGCGCACTCTAGTATATAAAGGTTATCTATGAATAACAGTATAATACTACTTCTTTTTCTGAAGACGAGAGAAAGTATCAGCCAATCTTTTTAAAAAAAGCTTGACCAAAAACCAGCCAAGTGGGATTTCGCAGGCTCAATCCCACGGAATACCGCAGAGTATATTCACTACTTCTTTTTCTGAAGACGAGAGAAAGTCTCGGCTATATCAACTACATACTTGCCGTCTTCGAGCTTAAAAACAAGGGGTGCGCCATTGAACAGCTTTACAATATCAAGCTCATACTTGCCCGGCTCAATAACTCTCACAGACTCGAAATCGAGAACAACGGGAGCGTCCGACTGCACATTCACCAAAGAAAGAACATCTTTCTCAACCTGCTTCTTCTGAGAAGATGAAAGATCGGGAGGAAGAAACTTTTTAGCAGCATCAAGCTTCTCTTTCCTGACAAAGAAGAACAGCCTGCCGCCGCAGGAACAGCCGCTCAGAATCTCCTGTGCACCGTCGTCGTAGAAAGTGCCGCAACGAACGCACTGGTGAGGCATTGCTACTTCCGCCTCCGCGCTTCCTTAGTAAAGAGCTCAATCTTATTCGGATCTTTCTTAATCTTCTTAACAATATTAGACGGGCCGATAATTGTCATGCCATCACGCTGGCCGAGCAGCAGGCTAACCATTCCATTTTTGAATTTCTTGAAGCCGGAATCATTCTCCTTCGAAGAATTCTCAACTACAGCAAGCTCGATGCCCTTAAACTCCTTATTAATCTCTTCCATGGTCGCTTTAATCAACTCAGCTTCCTCTTCCTGCTTGAGCCGCCCCTGAAGCAGAACTATCTTATTCGCCTTGGCAATATTCAACAGTTTCCTAATGCGGCCAACGGACGTCAAGCCCTCGATTTGGTTATATGGAACAAATTGTAACGTAACCATCCTTACTTCCTCGTAAAGCGGAACAAGCGCTCATAAAAATTATCCATGTGCTTTCCATATTTGGCGCTGATGCCGACGACTTCATACTGCGGAAAAGCGCCCTGCACCTTCTTGATGCTCGCCTTCTTCTTATCCAGCTTATTCGCAACAACCATGACTGGAATGTTCCTGGCGGCCAGATTGCCGATAACAGTAACATTAACCTGAGAATAAGGATCTTCAGTAGAGTCGAGCACGACAAGAACAGTGTCAACCTCGTCAAGCCACTTAATGCTCTCAATAACACCCTTAGTCGCTTCCCTGGCCCTCTTCTTCGCCTTCTTAGCTGACATGCCTTTCTTAATGAAATCCTCATAATCAATCTTAGTGGCTATCCCAGGGGTATCCACAAGATTGAAAGACAACTCTTTCCCGTCGTTATTTTTGATTACGACGCTCTCCTTGACATTAACCTCGCGCGTCTCATGCGGAATAGCGCTTACAGCACCAAGATCTGAGTCTTCACCAAGCCAATCCTTGCAAATCCTATTCGCTAAAGTAGTCTTTCCAGAATTTGGAGGACCATAAAGGCCGAGCTTTAACGTCTTACCCTTGAACAAATCACCAAATAGATTGGAAAACAGATTCTTAAACCAGTCAATCATTCACAAATCACCCTCAGTTTTTGTGAAATAAAGTGCAGATGTAGTTTATATAGTTTTCTGTAAAAAAAATAAAAAAGAAAAATTAGCGCCTTCTCTTAGTCGTTTTCTTCTTCCTGACGGTCTTCTTCTTAGTCTTCCTCTTAGTAGTCTTTTTCTTAGTGGCCTTCTTCTTAGTCTTTCTCTTCACAGTTTTCTTCTTCGTAGTCTTTTTCTTGGCCTTCTTCTTTGTTGATTTTCTCTTTCGACCGCCGCGAGCCATCTTCGCGCAGGAAATGTCTCCTCTCTTGTCGACGAAGTACAAGTATCCTGACTTCTTCTTCACACCGACCTTGGCAACCTTCTGAGGCTTGCCTGCCTTACCTTTCCTACCGCGAGCCATCTTCGCACGGGAGACGTCTCCCATCTTATCTACAAAATAAAGGTAGCCTGGCTCCTTCTTAACTCCTACTTTTGCGACTTTTTCAGCCATTTTATTATCTCCTCCTTTTTACCGTCAATAAATGAGACGGATGCCCACTTGCGGAAACTCCGACGAGTCACCGACGGGGCTTTTGAACACTTCCTGATTTATAAACTTTTCTTTTCCCCGAGGGGCCCAGCACAAACCACGTCGGCTTAAGCAGCTCCCTAAGATCCTCCGCCTGCTGCAAAGTATCCTCGTGGAGGCGCACAATATCTGCCCTTGAAAGAGGCTGGGGCCTCTCAAGACCCTTAGACTTTTTCAGCGCCTGCTTAAGCTCTTTATCCATATTCAAAAACAGCGAAATACAATATATAAACTTTGTGACCACAATCCTAAAAAAGTCTGTCTGAGTAACAGGCCAGATGACAAAAGGGCTGATTATAGGGGGGCAATACGGAAACATCATAATAAGACAGAAGAATGACGAACAGCTCGAGCTCGGTGAAATTCTCGTCGCAGAAACAAAGCAAGGCAAAATCCTGCTGCAGGCGTTCGACTTGCTGTACGGAAGCCAGCTCACGCAACAACACCTTGAGTTAGTCAGCGGAATAAAACTTGAGGAAGACCAGAGCGTAGAGCTCATGGACCCGGGACTCAGAACCTACCTGCTCGCAAGACTCAAAAGCCTCGCGTACATACAAAATCAAAAAGCAGCCAGCTGCAAAGCACTCCCGACATTTTTCACACACATAAGGGAAATACAGGCAGAAGATGTCAAATTCCTCACGCAGCCGCCAAATGCGCTGGAACTTGGAAACCTCAGAAGCGGCAGCAAAGTGCTTGACGTGCCTGTAAATATCGACGGACAAAAAGCGCTCCAGCACCACATACTAATAGCAGGAACAACCGGAAGAGGAAAAAGCGTTCTGATGACAAACTTGCTGCGCAACACTCTTGACGAGCCGTACTGCGCAATGCTCGTGCTTGATCCGCATAATGAGTACTATGAGCGGCTTGACAAAACCACATATTATACAATGGCACCCCCTCCCGGCGGGATCACGCTCAAGATAAACACAAAAAGCATCCAGCCGAGACATTTTGATGGCGCTGTCGACTGGAGCGACCCGCAGAAACAGGCGCTCAATGCATACTACAATGAGTACAAGCAGGACTGGATTGAAGCGATAGTGCTTGAAAAACCAATAAAACAACAATACCATGAAGCAACTCTGGCAGTGATAAGAAGAACAATAATGCAGCTGCTAAGGCTTGCAGTTGATGATGAGCAGCAAATACACAGCAGCGGGCCATTCGACACCAAAGCAGGGGAGACAACAATAATAGATATAATCAACACGCTTGAGCAGGCAAAAACTGTGATCATCGATACTAGCAGCTTCCACGGCAGCCAGGAAATCCTCATCGGAAGCATGATCTCAAACGCCGTGCTTGACAAATACAAAAACTGCACACAACAACAGCTAAAAGACAAACCAGTCATAAGCATAGTAATTGAGGAAGCACCAAGAGTGCTCGGAAAAGAAGTGCTAGAAAGAGGGCCCAATATATTCTCAACAATAGCAAGAGAAGGAAGAAAGTTCAAAGTCGGGCTTACCGCAATAACACAACTGCCAAGCCTGATACCAAGGCAAGTATTAGCGAACATCAACACGAAGATCATACTCGGGATAGAGCTCAAGCCTGAAAGGCAGGCAATCATAGAAAGCGCAGCACAGGACTTATCAGATGATGAGAGAATGATAGCATCGCTTGACAAAGGAGAAGCAATAATCACGAGCAACTTCCTCAGCTTTGCGATGCCTGTGAAAATACCCTACAATCCAAACCCACAAAAAAAGCCAAAAATAAAATACGAGGGACTCGCATGAAATTCGCGCATATCGCAGACTGCCATCTCGGCGCATGGAGAGAGCCAAAAATGAAAGAAATGAATGCACAGGCATTCGAGATCGCAATCGACAAAGCAATAGAAGGGAAAGTTGATTTTGTACTGATCGCAGGCGATCTTTTCAACACCGCAGTTCCTCCTATAGACAGCCTAAAACTCGCGGTTGACAAACTTAAAGCGCTCAAAGACCAAAAAATCCCTGTCTATATAATAGCAGGAAGCCACGACTTTTCGCCAAGCGGAAAGACGATGCTCGGAGTTCTCGAAAGCGCAGGGCTCGTGAAGAATGCTGCGCGCGGAGCTGAAAATGAGAAAGGAGAACTCAAACTTGAGTTCACATGCGACGGGACAGGAGCAAAAATCGCAGGATTAATCGGAAAGAAGGGCGGGCTTGAAACAACATACTACGAAAACCTCGACAGAAGCATTGAGCAGGAAGAGGGATACAAAATATTCATGTTCCACACAGCAATTACAGAACTGAAACCCAAAGATATGGGGAACATGCAGTCGATGCCAACAAGCCTTATGCCAAAAGGATTCGACTACTACGCAGGCGGGCATGTGCACATAACAGATACGATAACGCTTGAAGGATACAAAAACATAGTCTATCCAGGGCCGACATTCCCGAACAGCTTCTCAGAACTAGAAAAACTGCAGAAAGGAACAATGGTTATCGTTGACGGAGACAGCATACAGCATATCAGCATTGAACCAAGGCAGACGAAACACATATGTATAGATGCACAGCATAAAACCCCTGCACAAGTGGAAGAAGATCTCAAAAAAGCAGTAGAAGACGTGAAGGGCAAGATAGTAACAATACGAGTAGAAGGCGAGCTCAAGGAAGGGAAAACAAGCGATATCGGCTGGCAGGAAATACTGACAGATGCCGAGAAGAATGGTGCGTACTTTGTAATGAAAAACACCCACAAGCTCAGAACAAAAGAATTTGAGAGAATAAACGTATCAGGAAGCATAGAAGAGATAGAAGACAAATTGGTCAAGGAACACACGGACAAAGAAGAGGCGGCAAAAAAACTCATGCACGCACTTTCCGCAGACAAGAAAGATGGAGAGAAAACAGCCGCGTACGAAGAACGGATTATCCATGAAATAGACGAGCTGCTAAGCGTTGGATCGCAGAAATCTAATTACAAAGAAAATAATGAGTACGCCTAATAGCACGAAAAGAATCTCTGAAAAAGTAGCGAAAAAGGAAACCAGCCAGCTTATCTGAGGCCCTGCATAAAGACCCAAAGCTACCAGGCCTGGTGCGAACAAAGCAGCGGCAAAAACATTACAGCGGAAGAAACGCTTCCATGAAAGCCCATAAAAACCCGCCGCGATTGGGACAAGCATTCTTGCATTAGGAATAAACCTGCTGGCAAACAAGTATCTCGCATCCTTAAGCTTCTGCATTGAAGATTTCTTCAGCAGCCGCCATTTAAGCAGTCTTGGAAATGAGCGCAAAAAATTCCTGCCGAAATGGAAGCCCAGGCTGTCAGCAGCAAGAATTCCAAGAAAAGCAACAACAATTGCGATTGGAATAATCAAAATGCCTTTGTAAGAAAGATAACCAGTAAGCAAAAGTATGATTTCCTCGCCAAAAGAAAATCCAAGCCCGCTGACTGCGAGCAGGGCGAATATGATCAGATATGAAAACAGCCCAAAGTCTGCGACAAATGCGAGATTTATCATTACGGCTTCCACCGCAGCATAGTTCTTGGAAACGGA
>JAHWHO010000066.1 GCA_019323255.1 Candidatus Woesearchaeota archaeon | reverse complement strand
CATTTCTCAATTATGCCTGCTTTTCGCTGCCTTGGCGCATCATAACCTTCTTCCAATATCCTGACAACATCAAACAAAGTCTTTCCTTCATTTATCAGCTCAATCATCGCGGAATTCGTCACTGCGATACGTAATCCTTTATATTTCTCAGTGAACGCACTACTAAAACATATGTTAACAACGTATGTTTTTAAAAGTTTCGGAATCATTAGAATAAAACAAGATTTTCGTTTCAAATAGGTTTCTTAGAAAAGCTCGGAAGGTTTCCAAACTTTCTCGGAAGATTACTGATAAGATTTCCAAACAGTTACGATCCTATTGTTGAGGCTAGAATCTTTAATACTCTTGTGAGGAGGACAAGCCGAGCCAATAGGCAAGAGGAAGAACTACATTATAACTAGGCGAAGCATACTTTTGTCTAAAATGTTCATTCATCTCTCTAATGGCCCTATTATTATCTCTAATGATGCCAATATTGCTATCCAAAGTTTTTCTGCAGTCACCTAAGTCGTTTTTGACACCATCAAATTCGGCCGCAATTTCCGCCAGTAATTTAAGCCCTGTTTCACTAAACCGTGTAACAACGCTCTTTCCAAGTTTATCCGTTGGATTTTCCTTTGAAGTATCCATTTTGAATCTAGTCTGATTATATTATATAAAAGCATTTTGCTGTGTGATAACAAATAATCTCGCGGAGTTACGTGCCGCCGACGCTGGGGAGGCAACATTAATAAAACAACAAACCATAGTAGATGAAATGGTGCGCTGGTCCCAAAAGGTCACGGAAGAAAGCAACGCGATGGACTTAGATGAAGGCGTTTTTACATGGAAAGATCCTAAGAAGATTGCAAAGTCGCTGAAAAAATCGGCGGAAGAGAGCAATAGGCGGAAAACCAATCCTTTCCAGTCAGCAATGTCAATGCTGAATTTCTACATCAACAGAGCAGGAAAGAACCTTGATGCAAAGCAGAGAAAAGTTCTGGAACAGGCGAAAGAAGAGCTAAGGAAACTGTTTGGAAAGAATGTGTAACTCCTGAGTAATAGAAACTTTTTTAAAATAGGGCAAAATTGCAGGAGCATGACTGATTTAAGATCACTAATGGAGCGCTGTGCAGCCGTGGATGTCTTACCGCCGGCCTCGGCTGAATGTGCAGGGCAGACAGAACTGAGGGAATTTAACCAAAAAATTGAGTTTATTTCCGCATTTCTCGAATCAATAGACAACCCGTGCCAAGAGACAGCTGCCGCGTTTGAAAAAACCAGATTTCCCATACTATCTTATGAAGCACGAGTGCGGTTCGTAGGCAGGATCCTGAAACTAGGAATAACAACGACGCCTGAAAAAGTGATACGGGCGGAACTTGACTATGAACAAGGCTGGTTTTCGGAGTGCTGCGGGTGGGACAGGACTTATGCGCTTCGCCACTTACAATATGGCAACGACTCAGACTGTGAAGAAGCAAAAAGAATCCTAACTGCGGTAAGAAATCTTGAACCTGCTGTTAAACACGCGCACATTGAAGGCGGATCAGACCTGCTATCCGAGAGATACTATAAAGGGCTGAAATATGCACTCGCCGAAGTCGATTTGCCGAGCGCAATCAAGAACCTCCCACAACAATGCCAAAAAATTCTAAGAAAAATGAAATATGATCCGAGAAAGCACGCCGATAAAAGAATGGAAGCATTAAAGTGCAAACCCCGCAAAGGAATAATCCAGGCATTAGACGCAATAGCTGATCTTGATCCCAATAGCAGAGTTTCAGCACTCGCATCAAGAAAGAGTGCGGAGTATAGAGTTAAACTGCCCCCTAAGTATTTTTCTTGAATCAAAAAATGGGCGCCGGCGCGGGGAATTTCAACCTCCGGCAAACCGAAAGATTTTTGAACCCCGTGACGCATAAGGGAACTAGGGTGACAACCTAGCGGCTTACCTGGCTAGCCATCGCCGGCGCTTAATTCTTTTATTGTTTCTCGATTTAAATGAGTTTATTAGAAAAAACCGAAAGAATTACGGCGCTTTGCGAACATTACCATATAGTAAGCAGCCAACTATCACAGACAGATTCAGAATGCCGCCAAGAGAATTGCCGATTAAGATTGCAGCATTCTTCAATTCTAAACCATATAAGAACCAAATAATCGTGCCTGCAAAAAAGAAAATATATGTCAATATTGAAACATCTGCGGCTTTCCTGCGCGTAAAGATCTTAAGAACTTGGGGTAAGATGGCTAACGCGCTCACGATACCGAAAACTGTCGCAATCATTGCGAGCACAGTCATACACTAACACATAACCAGACTCTGATAGCCCAGCCGACGAAGAAAGAGAATGCGGCAATGCCGAGGCTGAGGAACGCCATCTCGAAAAAGCGCTTCCTGAAAGGTATGTCCATCGCGACGTGCGTATAAAACGTGAAAAGAAAGATCGCAAACAAAGCAATCGCGATAGTAACTCCAAGGCACACAAAAACATTAGAGAAAATCCAGAACGGCAACACCAGGAAAAGCACAGTCACAAAATAAGTAATACCTG
>JAHWHO010000065.1 GCA_019323255.1 Candidatus Woesearchaeota archaeon | reverse complement strand
CTTGGGCAGACTTTGCCTTCATCTATCGATCCATCACAGTCATCATCTCTGTTGTTGCATACTTCTGTTGCATTCGGATGCACGCCTGCTCTTGTATCATCGCAGTCAAGTATAGCCTGAGTACATCCTGGTCCTGAAAAGAAAGTATCATTGTCTGCATCACTGCATTCTGATGTAATGTTGATAAAGCACAGTGCCTGCATATTTTGCTGCATGGTTGTACTTCCAAACACTGCAGTCAAGTTCAGGAGCACGACTTGATATGCGCCGTCTGTTTCATTTCCTATTTCAAAAGAAATGTTTGCTGTTTGTGTTGTATGGGTTGTATTGGTGTCGTTTGTCAGGCTCAGGTTGCTCACGACGCTATACTGCCACAAATTTATCGGCGTATAGTTGAATAGTTCAACCTGGAGATAAGCTGTGCTGTGCCTGTACGCTTGTATTCCTGTACACCCCGCATAGAAGCTGTTGTATTGGACTGTCCCATTCTGGGTCATTATGGGATTTGTAGACGTCGTACTTAGATTTATAATGTTGATTGGGATAGTGCTGCCGGGCATTGCAGTTATATTGAATGTTAGTAGGGCAATTTGGCTGCATGTCGCGCTTGCTGCGATATTGTTGAGGTAGAGCTTGGTGCCGTTTATTGGCACTGTCGACGAGGCTAAAGTAAGCTCAGACGTATTATAATCGAGGGTTAGGATTGTCTGGTTGATTTGTTTTGAGTTCTGCATGCAGATCTGCACGTCAACTGTCCTGTTGTTTGTTGTGACTTGTTCGATTTCAATCCTGTCGCCCTGTACAGCAACCTGTCCGCCTATTGCGCTTGTTTGCAGCTCGCTTCCATTCTGTGCGTAAGCTGTTGCTGTGATTGTGAAGCTGTAGTTTCCAATTGAGCTCGCGGAGTAATTTAGCTGTACGACAGGCCTGCTGCCGTTCTGTATTCCTGTTGGGGCAAGGCTTGAGATTCGTATCGAGCCGTTCAACACTACTAAGCTGTTGATTGTGTTGTTCAGCAAATGTATGTGAGATTGGTACTGCAATGAAGAATTAACTGCGATTTCGTATCCATAAACCGTATCTGCATTCTGCATTACGATATCTATTGGGATTTGAACTCCATAGCCGATCTCCTGTGGCGCATCTATTGAGAAACTTACTCCGTAAACGGCCGTAGACAGTACAATCGCAAGTAGCCAGTATTTCATCATTCTCCTCTTTTGCAGTTTACTTATCGAATATTTTATTTAAAAGTTATGGTATGTAGCAGAGCACATGCATAAAGCTTATAAAACCCCCTTTTTAGCTGAGTTCTGAGGGGGAATATGTCAAAAGATAATGTACAGCCTATATTCATAATGCCTGAAGGCACACAGCGAACTACCGGTAGGACCGCTCAGCGGAATAATATCATGGCTGCGAAGCTTGTTGCTGAGACAGTTAGGACTACTCTTGGCCCTAAGGGCATGGATAAGATGCTTGTTGACAACATGAATGATATTATTGTTACGAATGATGGGGTGACGATTCTTGAAGAGATGCAGATTGAGCATCCTGCTGCGAAGATGATTGTAGAGGTGGCTAAAACTCAGGAAGAAGAGATCGGTGATGGTACCACTACTGCTGTTGTTATCGCTGGCGAGCTATTGAGGAAAGCCGAAGAGCTTCTTGATATGGAAGTTCACCCTACCGTAATCGTTAAGGGCTACAGGCTTGCTGAGAACAAGGCGCAGGAGATTCTGAAGAACATGGCAGAGAGTGTTTCTGAGAACGATGAATCCCTTCTGAAGAATATTGCATCTACAGCTCTAACCGGAAAAGGTGCAGAGTCTGCTAAGGAGAAATTGTCTGATATTGCTGTCCAGGCTGTGAAAAAAGTCCTGGAGAAAAATGAGTCTGTCAAATTCAATAAGGAGCATATCAAGCTTGAGAAGCATATTGGCGGCAGTGTTGAGGATTCTGAACTGATTGAAGGAGTAGTCATTGAGAAGGAAGCAGTTCATTCCGGCATGCCTAAACTTGTTAAGAATCCTAAGATTGCACTTGTAGATACTGCGATTGAGATTAGGGATACGGAGATTGATGCTAAGATTGAGATCCGTGATCCTGCGCAGATGCAGGCATTCCTCCAGCAGGAGGAGAACATGCTTAAGGAGATGGTCAATAAAATTGTCAATAGCGGCGCTAATGTTGTTTTCTGCCAGAAAGGCATTGATGACCTTGCTCAGCATTTGCTTGCAAAGAAAGGCATTTTCGCTGCAAGGCGTGTGAAGAAATCAGATATGGATGCTTTAGCGAGATCTACAGGTGCTAAAATCATTAGCACGCTCGATGAGCTGTCTGGAAGCGAGCTTGGTTCTGCAGGCCAGGTAGAAGAAATTAAGATTGGCGATGATGAGATGACTTTTGTAACCGGCTGTCAGAACCCTAAATCAGTTACTGTGCTTATTCGCGGCGGGACTGAGCATGTTGTTGATGAGGCTAAGAGGGCTTTGACTGATGCTATTGGTGATGTTGCTGCTGCGCTGAAAAGCGGCAAGGTTGTTGCTGGCGGCGGCGCACCCGAGATTGAGCTCTCCAAAGGACTTAGAAAGTTCGCTGATGGTCTCAGCGGCAGGGAGCAGCTGGCCGTTTCTGCATTCGCTTCAGCTTTGGAAGTCATTCCTAGAACGCTTGCTGAGAATGCAGGCCTTGATCCTATTGATATGCTGACCGAGATAAAAGCCGCGCATGACAAAGGCGAGAAATGGGCGGGCATCGATTTATTTGCAGGCAAGATTATTGACTGCTGGAAAGCGGGCGTTATCGAGCCTTTGAAGATCAAGACGCAGGCTGTTAGTTCTGCAAGCGAAGTTGCAAGGATGATCCTAAGGATTGACGATGTGATTGCAAGCGGCAAACAAGAACAGCCGCCTCAGGGAATGCCTGGCATGGGCTATTAAGCCAGAATAGGATTCTTGTGTAAAACTAATTGCCAGATAACCATTGAGCCAAGGATAATCCATGGGAAAACATAATCTGTTAGGAATTTCACTTTCGTTTTTGTAAGGTTTACTCCGCATTTTCTTAGGATATAATCATGGAATGATTCCTGCGAATCCTTAAACTGTGCTTTTGTAAGGATGCAATCCCCAAAAACCATCAATTGAGTGTAATACAATGCGACTCCGCATACGATAACAACCCAGTTGAACAAAAACCAGGAACACCAGGCTAGTATGACTAGAAATAAGTGCAGGGATGTCAGGAAAAAACTGTTCTCATTATCCATGTTTTTTATCAAATTTGAGGGTATTTAAAGGTTGTCCTGAACAAAAGGCCCAGGCACGCGCCTATTAGTATCGGCAAGGCTACCGTGGGCGTCATTCCAAACACAATTATGCCTGCGATTAGCCCTATGATGCTTCCAATTGTGGATCCGATGTATCTTCCCGCGTTGTGCTTTCCGGCTATCAAATAGATCATCGGGACGCTGAGCAAAAGGGTTGCTCCGCCTGCCAGAACCGTTATGTCTATGATGTCCTTGAATACAAGCGCGACTATTGTTGCAATCACAACTAGCAGCATCATTCCTATTCTAATTGATTTTACTGGGTTTTTGAATTTTAGCGAGAAGACAAAATGCGAGACTATTGCATAGATGACCGTATCCGCTGTACTCATTAGTCCTGCGAAGAACAACACTACGCCTATTGGTAATAATGAAGCGGGCAGGTAATTTTCAAGCGCTTTAATGAAAACTATGCCCGGATCCAGATTTGCATTTTGCATGTGCACAAATAATCCTATAAGCAACAGCAGGATTGTCGTTAGCACTATTGGTATGACCGCCCACATCATTCCTCTTTTTAGTGATTTGGTATTCTTCGCCGCATAAGAAAGCTGTATTCTGTCGCTTGTTGCAAACACTGCCAATAGCCCATATAAGAAAAATCCTGCCGCCGCACCCAGCTGTATGTTTGTCGTCTGTTCTCTGAGTACGGTCATTATGCTGGTTCCCTTGATAAGCATGTACGATATGAAAGTTAGCAAAATAAGTATAATGCCCGCCTGGAAAACATCAGTCAGGATTACCGCTTTGTATCCGGCAAGCAGTAAGTATGTTAGCACTATCGCGCTTGTTACTATAACTGCTGCTTCATATGATAACAGTCCGAAGTTCGAAACAACTTTGGCGCCGCCTACTATTCCGACGAGCAGCCAAAGCGACTGCATAAATATTGAAACCCCATTTGTGAGCCATTTTGCCGCTTTGCTTTTTGTATTGTGATAAACATAATCTCCCTGCGTGTAGAATTGTTGTTCTCTTGAATCCTTGTATACTCTTGGTGCCGCCCAGCACGCATAGAGCGGATAACCAATTATTGCTCCCACGACTATGGTAATAACGCCAATCCCGAATTCGTATGAATATGCTGTATATGTTAAAAACCACCCAGCTCCGACTGACGTTGCAAACTTCGACAAGAGTATTTGCCATGACGACCTGTCTCTGCCGCTTATCAGGAAGTCTTCGCTTGTCTGCTTCCTTGAAACGAGATAGCTGATTACCAACAGCAGTATGACGTAGATTCCGAGCGCCAGGTAAAGGTCCATGGTTTTGCGATTAAAACCTGCCTTTTAATGGTTTCTGTGCGTAACATTTAAATATACTCTTTTGAACATTTCTCTTCAAAAGGGTGATCATATGGATAAGAAGCCTTACTTTTCTGAATCAGAGGACGAATACGAGCTTCTTCCGCACAAAGAGCTTAGTGAGCTCAAGGAAGAACTGCGAAAGCTGAAAGAGTTTGAAATCTCGCCTACTAAGAAGATGCATGTAACGATGGTTGAGCTTAACCATAAGCTTGACAAGCTGGTTACAATTTTTGAGGACGCAATGCATGAAGTGCGCATCGAGGAAGGTGGATTGAGTTTCGCTGATAAGATGAAGCCTCTGCTTGAGAAGATGAATAAGATTCTCGAACAGAATTCTGAGATCGCTTCAGGCATTCTCGCTGTTGCGGACATGGTAAAAGAGATCAAGGGCGAGCCGAAGCTTGGCGTGATGCCTCAAAAAGTGCAGCCTGAACTGCCTCCTTTGCCGGGCATGGCCAGGATTGCGCCTCCCCCTGCTCAATCAAGAGAACTTCCTCCGCCACCTCCTCCACCTAAGAGGACTTTTGGATTATGATGCCGCTGGAAGTAGGCAATATGTTTGTTGACAGGCACAAGAGTGCCATTCTGCTGAGCTATCTTGCTAAATCCACTTTGAGGG
>JAHWHO010000064.1 GCA_019323255.1 Candidatus Woesearchaeota archaeon | reverse complement strand
TTCTGCCTGCATTGTATTCCAGAAAACCCTGCCATGCAATCATTGCACCCTGGTCGCCTGCCAAGTCTAATGGAACTGCACAGAACTTTGCATTGCGTTCTTTACACATTGTTTCCAACATCTGGCATAATCGCTTGTTTGCTGCAACACCGCCAATAAGAACCAGTTCAGATTTGTTGCAATGAGCCATTGCTCTTTCTGCGACTTCTGCAAGCATTGCAAAAGCAGTTTCCTGGATTGAGCAGCAAAGGTCTTCGATCTTTTCTTTGGTAAGCAGTCTTTCTGCTTTCGTGATCATGCCCGCGAAAGAAACATCCATGCCCTTTACTGCATATGGCAGTTCCAGATATTTTCCTTTTTTTGCTAATTGTTCTATCTTTGGTCCTGCAGGAAAGCCTAAGTTTGCTGAGCGCCCAAATTTGTCCAACGCATTGCCTAATCCAATGTCCAGAGTTTCGCCGAAGATGCGAAATCTTTTTCCTGCCAATGCAATAACTTGCGTATTAACGCCTGAGACATAAAGATAAACAGGATCTTTTGTTTTGCATACAAGATCGCCTATTGTAAGGTGGGCAACACAATGATTAACGCCGATAATCGGGATGTTTTCCGAAAGTTCTCTGGCTTTTCTCAAACCTACTAATAGACACGGGCTGAGTCCAGGACCGCGGCTGTATGCTATTAAGTCTATATCCGTTAGGTTTGCTGTTTTCAATGCTTTTTCTATTATTTTATCTGCTACTTCTTCATGATGCTTCGCAACTTCTATCGGCACCATGCCGCCTTCTTTCGTTGTAAAAGTATCCTTTTCATTAGCGAGAATTCTGCCTTGGTCTGTGACAATCCCTGCGCCGAACGTATGCGCTGTTGCTTCTATTCCCAGTATATTCATAACTCAGGGGTTTTGGTGCTGTTTTAATAAGGTTACGTTTAAATAAAACGAAGTTTTGGTTTATGGAATGGATGCAGTTCAAGGATTGGTGATGCCTGAAACGCCCCAATTGATAATCATATTTGTGCTTATCATTATTGTGATCTTTGCGTTCGTATATCTTAGAAAAGCGGTAGAGAAACACAAGAAAGGTATAGAAGAATATCGCGCGGCGCGGAAAGAAGAAGAACAAGAGGAAGCTAAAGGGACAAGGCTGCCGAGTGAAGCGAAGATGGAAGAGCTCTTTGAAGAAGTGCAGCAAGAAGTCGAAGCCAGAAAAAGACAAGTGCAGGCCATAAAAGAACTGCACAATATCGCACCTGAACAATTCAAAGCGACATTGGCCGGAATACTGAACAAGCTCCAGCAGGATGAGAACAGATACCAAGGTGTTGTGGACGGGCTAATGCAGATAAGCTCAAGATTAAAAGAAAATCCTGATGCTGAAGTGCAGGAAGAGCTGACAAGAAGATATTACGAAACTCACAAATCATACGAGGAACAGAAGAGAAAACTGCATGCGAACGAAGCGAGAGCAATGCTGAACCAAATGCTGCAGACGGCTGAATCTTCTTTTAAGACGAAAGTTGAGGAGAGTTTGAGCTTGTTTTGATTTTCCGTAATTGGCCGCAAACGTTATTGCAAAGATGCGCATTAATTCTTATATTGTTTGACGTTTTCTATGGAAGTAACAATATTGAAACTGAAAAACGGCAAAGTTAAATACAAAGTGACCAAAAGGATTCCCGAACTCCTTGTCTCTGAAACGCGCTGCTTTGACAGTCCTGAAGAAGCCGAGAAACAGATCAAAGAAGGGCTTTCATCCTTTCTTGAAGAAGCGAGATGAGTTCAGGCTGGTTGAAGTTGTAGCGATTGGGAATATCAAGGCATAAGATTCTTTTGGTTAGATATTGTTTCGGAAACCTTCTTGCAATCTCAGAACGCTGGAACTCTTCCATTACCAGAACAAGATCTGAGCTTTCAAGAGTTGCGGCATCGAGCGCTTTTCCGCCATATAATCCTGCTGAATCTACCTCAAACTCGTCTTTGAAAATCAATTCAGCAGTTTTGCTGCGATGCAAGTTCTGATTGCAAATGAAGAGTAGTTTCATGCTTTGTAGAAACGCTTTAGAAAATATAATACTTACGCCTGATTCTTGCTAACTTTGCTTGACCAGAAAGAAGGCAGAGAGACCTTGATTAATCCCTCAAAATCAGAATCGAAAATATAACAGTTGGCTTTCCTGTCCGGGACTTGTTTCAAAGCTTTGTTTGCGGTCCTGTACATGTCCTTCATCACCGAGCGCTCCATTTTTTCCTGCAATAGAGACCCTTCTTTCAGGATTATCGTATCGCAGAGGTTAAGGACGTTCTTGTCGATCATGCCTGTGTTTTGAGTTATGAATATTAATGTTAAGTCTTTATGGCGCGCGATTGCAAGAAGGTTACTAAGCTCCTTGTTTTTCTTAGTCATGCTTGACCTCGAGCCGAAGCTGATGGCGCCTTCATCAACCAGGACTATGCCATTGTTTTCGACTTCGTCTAAATTGTCGATAGTATGAATCCATCTCGGGATTGAGGATTGCTTTGGGCCTAGAGCAAAGCAAGGGCGATTTGTTTTTGCGTGGATATTTTCCAATAATTTGAACCCTAATGCAGACTTCCCAGAGCCTCTTTTTCCTGCAATGGCTACAATTAATGATTCGTCATTAAGCCTTTTCTCGAAATCGGTTAAACTTCCAGATTCTGTTTTTACTTCTGTTAGAGCTTGGTATTTTGGTTCTGCTTTGGTGCCTTTTTCTTTCTTAGATGTATTTGATTCCTTTTTGAGCGGTCTCTCCTTTTTCTTAGATTTCCCAGATTTCCTAAACAAAGCACCGATGCCAACAAAAATCCCTTTGAAGATATAATAGATAATATAGTAGATTGTTTTTACCAAATTTACAATAATCCAGACTATAGCTTTGCCTATAAAAGTGAAGAATTTTTGGAAAAAGTTTTGTTTACGTCTGCGTGGCATTTTTTAGGAAGTAGAATACAACTTGATAAGTCTTTGGGCTTCAGGAAGAACAATTCTCTCAAAAAAACTTTTTGAGCGTTGAAAATGTCTGCGGTAAGTACCAACGTCGGGGAAGACTCTTACATTTGCGGCATTCAATAGGCCCGGCTGTTCTAAATCGCTAAAAGCAGGAATTGGATTGGGTTGTGCATTGGGATCCCCTTGCCAAAAAGGAATAATGCGTTGATTAAAGAACTCTTGAATATCCGGGCATTCGGGAGGAATAACCACTGTTTGAAAAACTTGAATGATGCTTACAAACTGAGTTATGAAATCAACAAGGTGGGAAAATGCCGTATTAAAAGCAGGATCGCCGAACCCTCTTGATCTTCTAAGAGATTTGTTTGCGGCATCTAAGAAGGCTGCAACGTCCACAATATCTCGTAAGGCTGCGACTAGTTCAGGAGGCGCCTCCCTGGAACTGTAACTAACTTGTGATACTGCCTTCTTAACTTCATTTATCCGCTCAGCAAGCGTTGCCTGCTCTTGTCTAAGTTCATTCAATGCGCTTTTGGCCTCATCAAAGTCTTTTACTTCCCTCAGCAAACGGTCGCGAAGCGTTTCAAAAACTTTCTTATTATAATTTGCCTTGATAGCTTGATCTGTTGTCGCTCTAACGACGTTATTAAATGCGGTATCCAGGAAATTATAAGCTGCTTCAAGATTCCGATGTTCAGTATTTGTCCAAATAACCTGCAATCTGTTTTTCAAAACATTAAGATTATGCTTGATCCTCTCGATCTGCGCCAGCAATCTCTCGCATTCTAAATCCAGTGCAGGAGGTAGAGGTTGGCCTCCCCTCAAATCAGTGATAATTGTTACCAAAGTTTGGTCTTGGGGGACTAATTGTTGTCCGCTCAAATTATACTCTAACAGGTCGAGCAAATAATTAACTTCGCGAATGGCTACGGGAACTTCAAAATCCCTAACGAGTGTAGATTCCTTAACTTTAGGCTTAACATCTTTTCGCAACAGAGCCAAATTTGTGATGCATTTGTCCTGATCTTCCTGAGCGCTCATAACGTCATACCTCCAAGAGCAGCTAACGCAGGATCTGATGCAGGCGGCGTTGGTGGTGTTGCTGGCGGAGCCGGCGCAGGTGCAGGAGGCCCTGCTACTTCTTCAGGTGTACCTTCCGGTGGCGCAGTCTCGGGAAGTTCAGGATTAACAACCTTGCTCGCCCACTTCCACGGCGACTGTCCTTTTAGTTTTGAATAGCCGACATTGCTGAGCGCAGTCATGATCGTAAAAAAAGCGATTAAGGCAACGCCCATGAGAGGATAATACACCCAGTTTTTCATCGTGGTCATCTCGGAGTAGCCCAATGCATACCCGATAAGGAACCACAAGATAATGCCTGAAAAAATAACTGAAAAAACCAGCGCGAAAACGAAGTTTGGCTTGCCCCTTGGCGGGAGCATCTTGCTTGCCCACGAGCCGAGATTGAACAGTCCAAATGCGCACGGAATGAATAATATGAATGCTACAATCGTAACAACAGTCCTCGAGAAACGCGCCCAGGGCATTACGCCGCCAAGTGCTAAACCTAAAGCCGCACCAAGAACTGAGACAAGCGGAGTAAGCCCTTCAGCTTTAGCCTTGTCTTTCCTGTAAACGAACTTTACAATGCCTACGGCTGCACCCCAGCCAAGCAACATATAGAGCCCAAAACCCAACCAGTCGCCCGCTAACGGATCTGTAAGTAGTTCTGTGAAACTAGGAAACCCGGAAGTTGGAGCTAATATAGTGGCCATGAAAACACCTTATTTTTTGAATAAATGAGGTGCCCGCATATAAAAACGTTTCTAGCTCTGCCTTTATATATGGGAACGAAAGATTTATATACTTTTTACACCTCTGCAGTAGTAACTGAGGTGACGACCTTATGACAAACAGAGTGATAACATATACATTGGCTGCATTGGTAGGTGGAACAGCTCCAGCTTGCGTTCCAGAAGGAAAAGATCTGCCAAATTCTGAAAGATGGGCATTTAGCTCTGACAGGTCTAGATCATATGGACAAAGGCAAAGAACAGAGCCTGTGATTCCAGGACAGGTTTGCGACAGAGATGCTGATGGAAAACAAGTGGTTTACACATTTGATGAAAATTACTGGCAGCACCCAATGATGCTGACTGCAGCAACGGAAGCAGATGTTGCTCCGCTAGAAAATCTTCTTAATGAAATTCTAATAAGGCTTCAGGGAGACCTGCGAAGATCATTCGCGCCAAGAGACATGGCAAGAGTAATCAATCTAATGTCTAACGCGGATGGAAATGTTGAACCCGGAGACTTAAAACCATTTGAAGGCTTTTTGATAGGAAGCGAAACTGCGGAACAAAACTACCAAAGGCTTCGTGAAAGAGCTGACCGGATGCGCGGCAATAGAGACCATGGAGGCCTGCCAGTAAACAGCCGGCAGAATATAGCCCGCATGTACAGAGATGACAGGAATGCAATGAGAGGGAGACGCCAGCAAGGCGGATATCTATGATGGAAGACGTAAAACAATATACAAAAAACTTGCTTAATGATGATAGAATTAATTTAGTAAAAGACACTGCATTGGAAAAAGCAGCAAATGAGCATTTTGCACTAATTGAAGGCATGCTTAGGGGCTGGACCCATGTAAAGCCTTTACAGAAAATTAAATCAACTGCTCCATTAGCAGTAACAGGATCTAAAACAAATCGGGCAGACATTCAGGATGAGCAGCTTGCACTATGCAAAGCTCTAAAGCTCGAGACAATCATACGGGGAACTGAAGCAGCCATTAAAGAAGATGACGCGATTACAGATGATGCAGAATATTTAAGATTAAGGCCTGTGTTAGAATCAGGAAGCCTGCCAAGAGACTCAAGAATCGCAATTATACATCACAGACTTGGAGAAAACGATGACTATAATGGCGATAATGACGAAGCAAGAAATACAAGAAATGCACACAGATATGTGCAAACCAGATTAGAGAATGCAGCAAAGGCTGCCATGAAACAGCTTGCGAAAACAATCAATGCAGAGAGTATTTACCGCCATGTTAGGCAAACTCAATGCAAAGGAACTGTTGACTCAACCTGGCGACAATATGCAGGCGAAGTGGGCCTTGTATTCGGAAGCCAGAAAATGGCTGTTTACGACAGGTTAAGCAAGAAGAGCGATTCACAATTATCAAACTATGTTCAGGGCGCAGAAGCCCGCGAGAGTTTGCTAAAGAAAGCATTAAAGAAACAAGGCGCCAAAACTGAATTGGAACATGTTGACCCAGGTAACAGGATACCTGCAAACAAAGAAGCTTATGAACAGGAGATTGATGCGCTTAGAAAGAAAGCAGCGCAGTATGCAATTGGCGCGGCATTCTTTGAACACATTAAACAATCCTGGGAATCAAAATATGCCGGCGATGAGATTGAGGAAGTGCCAAAGCTTGGCGGCGAGCACTACACGCAGCAGCTTGCAGCACTATACCCACACAGGTTTGATGGTGTAGAGAATCCAACATGGGAAGATGTTTTAGATGAAGCATCTGACCTTGAAGCGCTTAGAAGAATAGAGCACAACCAGATAGTCAATGGAGGCGAATAAAAATGGCCAATACTGTAAAGGACTTGGATTTAACCCAGCCAAGAAATGCACTAATACTGGACAATTTTAATAAAAAAGCCATAGAACTTTTGGAAAGACCGGCTCAGGAGTTAGGTATTTATTTGTCTGGAATGACCCCGTGGAAGAATCTCGCTGAAACAGCAACTGAAGAAGTTCTTGAACACTTTGCCGGATTGCCCAAACCTTTAACTGATGAACAAAAAGGTGCCGTGAAAACCTCCCTTAGCGAGATATGCGAAAACTTATACGAAGCAGCAAAGGCCCATAAATTCGCGATTAAACCTAGCACTATTAAGCATGCAGTCGCGGGTGATCCTGGGACTGTAGAAACAGTTTACAAAGAATACACTAACGATCAAATTGCGGCAAGCGCAGAGGAAAAAGCCAGAAAGAACAGATTCAATCACGATAAATTATTCCGAACTGTTGGAAACACAAAACTTGAAGAAAAAGCACTTAAAGAAGGCAAAGTAGAAGCTGAAGGTCAAACGCATGAACTGACATCCGAATTTCTCTCTGCACTAAGAGCGAACTATGCTGACGTCAGATCTGTGTGCGAAACATGGTATGATTTGATAGTTCTGACGCACGCAAGAGAGAAAGACTCGTTTAAGCAAAATGGCAGAACAGTGCGATACAGCAGCATTGACATCGGTGAGTTCCTATTTGACCCTTCAGATTATGCTGATGAGGCCGCACCAAGATGCTTTGATCTTTACGACAAAATGCTAAATGCATTGCCAACTGAAGCTAAAACAGAGAAATGGCTTGGTGCAGCAAAAGACGATACAAAACTTGCGGCGTTAGCGGCAGAACTTAAACTGCCAAAGCAAATGATCGAACGCCTTGCGAACGTCGCGGCCAGTGAGCCTGACTTAGGCGATTATATCTCTGCAAAAGATATTCTGGAAATTTTAAGAGCGGAAGAGCAAGAATCTGAGTTCTTTGAAGATTATTTCCAGACTCAGCTATTGAACGATGGCATAGACAGGGATGATGATTCTCAAAAAGACGCATACGCCAAAACGAGAGAAGGAAGACTGTTCGACAAATACGAAAGGATTCTTGAAGGCAACTATGAACCTTATGATGAAAATGATGACGATACATCTCCAGATACTGAACCTGAAGAGACAAACAAACCTCAACTACCATTTGAACAAACAAAGCCAGACCCAGGTTATGTGACGCCTGACAAGAATGCAGACACAACTGCAGTAACCAAACCGGAGCCAGACAAACCTGAGTATACAGGCACAACTCCTGGCAGCCAGGACCCTGCTAAACCTGACTACACTAAACCAGAACCTGCAGATAAACCTGACATAAGCACGCCTGACGTAGAACCCAGGACCAACTTGGCAGATCTAGCAGATGCAGACTCTGCGGCATTACCGACCAAGTCTGACGATCAGGACAAACCTGAGTATACAGGCACAACATCTGTGGAGAAAAAACCAGAGCCAACGCTTGAGTTTACACCTGATAGCCGAGAGTTAATTAAGAAATTGGCAACCATAAATGGTGATGAAGACTCTGGCCCTCCAGACATAGCTAAACTCTGGCCTGAAAAACCCAAAATAGCAGTATGGCGCGAAGGTCCAAATGGAGCAGAAATTCATGTAACGACTCCAGACGGAAAGGAGAGTCAAAATATAACTGAAAAATCAGATGATGATGACCTTGATGCTTGGTTCGCACGTGATGACGATGATGACTCGACAAGCGAGCCATATTCTCCATTCAGTGAACCAAATGCAGATTCTGTTGCAGATCAACAGCCTGTGTCTACAAAAATAAAGACCTGGCTCGATAGACAACGCGAAACTGGACATTGGGACTCTGAGGATCAGGATGATAACAGATACGAGCGTCCTGCCCTTGACATTGACGGACGAGCTATTCCGCCTCCAGCACAGCAAAGCTTGGAAAAGAAGGTAGAAAAACGCAGAGGATTTGGCTGGATTCCATGGACTGCATTAGCTATCGGGACTGTGGTAGTCGCAAGCGAAGCTTTACCTTACCTCTTTGAAAACAAGAATAAAAACGCAGAAACGCCAGCCGTAGGGCACGCATACCCAATTGAAGTAGATGCAGAAGCACTGCCCGAACTTGATACTCTAATGAGAGACATTAAAAGAAAGATGGGCGAAGAGGCTGCTTTTTATGACGGAACAGGATTGCCAAAGACAAGCCTTACATTCTTTGATAAAGCGGACCTCGCCAATGTAATAGACAGCGTCTTAGATGACAGTTTGAGCGTAGGCAGGATAACAAAAGCCGAAGTCAATGAAGCAAGGCTTAACCTATACTCCCTGTTCGCATACCTTGAAGCAGGCCAGCTAGTACAAGGAGAAAAACTGGTCTCTGAGATACTGCGACACGCCGGCGGCGAACAACACGTGCTTGGCGTAAGATACAAAGAGCCGGTAGCGCAGACCAGGCCGAGTGAAGGGAAAGCAAACATGGCGCCCAAGATGGGCAGCAAATCGTTCCATGCAAGAGGAAGACAAGCTGATTATATCAGGCAGAACCTTCGCAGATAATTTTTTTCCGGTTCCTTTCGGAACCTTTCCGACTTTTTCTGAAAAACGCACTTTAAAAGAAAAGACATAGTTCTTTTCATGGGTGCGAGCAAAATATTGCGGTTAGGCCTATACGGCCTTTTTGGATTGGCATTATGCGGATGCGTGCCGGAAGGAAAAGACCTTCCGTACACGGAAAGATGGGCGTTCCAAAGAAGAGAAAAGACAGCGATAGAACGCATAGAACCGGAGGATCCAAGAGACCTCTGCAGCTATTCAGATGCGGGCGAATTTGCGCGATATAAGTTTGAGGCGCTGCCTGCGCCAATACTCGTTGACAAAACAGCAGAAAATGACCTAGTTGTCAGGCTGAGAAAACTGCAAAGAGATCTAGGACGGAAACTCAATGCAATAGAAATGGCGGACGTGATGAACTTATGGTCGGCATCAGCAAATACCGAGCTTGAAGAAAGAATACCTGACGGCATCATAACACACGAGGATATCGGAAGGCCATATTCAGAACACTTGCACCTTGCAAGGGAGTATCTAGATTAAAATGGAAAACACACCTAAATCGGAAAGTTTCAAAAAAGGCCCATCATGCGGCGGAGTAGTAGGACTGGTAATAGCAGCAGTAGCACTTGCATATTCAGCGTGCAGCAAATGCAAAAAAGACGAACAACCCGTAATCTATGAAGAAATACTGCCAGGCTATGCGAGCAAAAAGGCGCAGGAAGACTTCTACAGGCTGACAAGAACAGTAGCAAGAGAACTATCTACAGAAGGGCACCATGGCATAAACAGGACAGAACTGCAGCTTATCAAAAGCTACATAGATGATCTTACGGAAAGTCCCGGGGTAACTGTTGAAGAAGTTGAAATCGCGAAAGGGCTGCACGAAGCGCTCGCAGCAAGACTGCAGGCAGGCACAGTATGGGGATACAGGACGCAAAAAGAGATCTTCGAGAACAGAGGACCGGAGTCATTGTTCCCGGCGCAAATGCCGGTAGTGTACCAGCAAAAACACTATGCGAGGAGCAGAACATGATAGCATATGAGAATATACTCGCAACTATGCAAAATGCGAGAGACAGGTGCGATGCAACAATAAAAGAGCTACAGGAGGGCTTGGTGAGAAAGAACATCGGGCGTGATGCGGGGGTGTATACGGAACTGGAAACAGGACAGCACGAAGCGGCGCAAAGACAGCAAGGGCTAAGCA
>JAHWHO010000063.1 GCA_019323255.1 Candidatus Woesearchaeota archaeon | reverse complement strand
TTATCTGCATCAGGGAAGGGTTTGATCATGAGAAAATAGCAAAGAGGCGCATTTAATAATTTTTCCAAAAAGTTTAACTCATAAGAATCGTTTTGGAGAGTATGGCAGCAGTGAAGAAGGCTGTTAAGAAGATTTCAAAAAAGACGGTAAAGAAAAAAGCAGCGACAGCTAAGAAAGATCCCTATAAAGAAATAATCGACATAATTGAAAAATAGGACAAAGGATCGCCGCAGAGAACAAGAGAGAGCCTGGAGGATTGAGTTCAGATTTTCTTACTCATATAAGGCCCGTCTTTTTCATAACCAAGATTGCGATAATATTCTCTGACGCCGACGCCGCTGATGATAATCATCTTTTTGCTGCCAAATTCTTCTTTTGCAATCTTCTCCGCTTCTGCAACAAGCTTTTTCCCAAGACCCCTGTGCTGAATTGAGCCCTCTTTCCCGAGCGGTGTTGCAGCACCATAAACATGAAGCTCCCTGATTCCAGCATCTCCTGGTGAAATTTCAGGACGGTGAGACTCGGGCACAATCCTTAGACGGCAAAAGCCGAGAAGCAAATCATTCTTAGCATCTTCAAAGCTCAGGAAAACCTCTTTCCCGCCGCTGCTCTCATAATCAACACGCTTAAGCTCAACATGATCCCAGTCGATATCCTTATCTTTGGGCTCCCTGCAGCGAATGCATTTGCACCCTTTCTTTCCCATCTTTCTGTGAACCAGCTGGCGCAAATTAGTCATCTTAACTCCGGCTTCCACGTATTTTTCAGGAATATCGCGCTGAACTCTCATGACCCTGCACCATTTCGGCACAAACTTTTTTGCTTCCACAATAATATCCGCAGCAGCCTCAGCCTCAAGCGGAATGAACTTACCTTTCTTATAGAGCTCATAGAGACCTGTGCCTTTGAAAATCATGCAAGGATAGATCTTAAGAGAATCGGGCATGTAATCAGGATTCTCAAACAGCTCCCGGAAAGTCTCAATATCTTCTTCCTTTGACATTCCCGGAAGGCCCGGCATCATATGGTAGCCGTGCTTAAGCAAGGCATTTTTCATAAGCCTTGAAGCTTTTTTCAAATCTGCCAAATTGTGGCCGCGGTGGCAAAACTCAAGAACATCATCATTCAGGCACTGAACGCCGAGTTCAACACGAGTCGCGCCAAAACGCAGCATCTCGTCGATATGTTTCTCAAAACACCAATCAGGCCTTGTCTCAATTGCGAGAGCTACGCAGCGGATGCTTGCTTTCTCGTTCCGGATCTTTTCTTTCTCTAAGGTTGAGCATCCCTTCATTGCTTTTTCCCGGTCCATGATCCGTGCGCAGCGCGCGGCATCCTTGAAATCTGTAGGAAGCTCGAAAAAAGCCTTGAATTCTTTGATATCAAGCAGTCCATTATAGAATTTCTCGCTGAAATCGTTCAATGCTTTATAGAAATTAGTTATGAACTCTTCCTGATACTCTTTTGGGTAAGCAAGAAAGGTACCGCCCTGAACAACACACTCAATTTTCTCAGGACAATGCCCGTTCGTAAAGTACTGCTCAAGCCTGTTGAAAGCGATCAGATAAGAATCAAACTCATTCCTGATTCCGCGCAATGTACTTGGCTCGTTCCCGAGATAGCTCTGCGGAACAGTTCCATACGCGCTGTCAACCCCACCCGGGCAAAAAATACATTTGCCATGAGGACACGGAAATGGCGCAGACATCAAAGCAATGACTGAAACGCCGGAGCTGGTACGTGACGGCTTGGCAAAGACATTGATCCCCCTGAGCACAAGCTCATGATTCGGGGGAACATCTTTCAACCCGTGCTTCTGCGCAAGACGGACCTTGAGCAGATCAAACTCGCGTCTAGACAAACCCTTCATCTTCTGTTTAAGCTCCTCAAAATAGTCCATAGAACAAGCGCGAAAATGAGCCTATATAAAATTAACTTTGGGCGACACTGTACCGCACATTAGTAAGGGTAAACTGCGTGCCCGGCTCGACGATAAAGTCAAGAGTGAATGAATTGCCTGCAAATGCAGATGGGTCTATAAGACAGGTCTCCTCGCATTGGTTGACAAAAGAGCCTGACGAAGTTACATAATTATCATCCAATGACTCGATAAGCTCAAGCTTCTTGCCTTCAATGAGCTTCACGTCAACAACAGCAAGGCCGGTAATATGCTTCATAGCAGATGAACTTTTTGCCTTGTTCGAAAAGACAAGCAGGCGATTTTCTTCATCATCCACTAGATACACGTTAACAAGGCCGTCGCCATCAACCTTGCCGCTAACAGCAAGCGCAGACAAAGCTATGTCCTGGTCTGCTTCCAGAAAAAACCTCTGGCTTTCAGCGATATGGATGTTTAAAGGCTTTGAAAAAGTTTCAGTCGCAACATACCCTGTGATGCTGGGTCCCGAGAAAATGAGCGTCGCAAGTAAAGCGAAAAAGACCAAAATTCCCAATAAGTAACGGCGGCCATGCATGCGATTATTTAGACTTCAATTGTTTATAAATGTTATCGATCTCATCCTTAATCGGCTTCTTTTCTTTCTCTAAGGATTTTGTACGGTCAAGCAGCTCTTCATAAACTTCAGAAACCTTTTTGGGAGACGGCGGAATCCATTGCTTTTTCTTTCGCTTGAACAGTTTTGGCAAAAGCGATTTCTTTGGCTTATTCTTGATCTGCTCAAGTTTAACCCACCGTTTCTTGTCCATCTCACTCTTTTTCTTCCTGTAGCTGTCAACAACTTTGTCTACTTTATCCTTCCAGGTTACAGAAGGCTCCATATATAATCCCGTGTCCCCTGTTTTCTTCCACTTGGAAGTCTGCTTCTCAACATTTTTCAGCACACCGGAATACTCTTCATTGAACTCTTCCTCAATCTCCTTCAGCTCTTCATCTTTGGATGATTCCTTTCCCGCAGATTGCTGGGACGCAATAGAATTGATAACTTCAGCAGCAGATTTTAGCTCTTTGACATGGATCTTCTCTTTCTTTGGCTTAACCCGCACAGTTTTTTTGG
This sequence comes from Candidatus Woesearchaeota archaeon, assembly GCA_019323255.1. Taxonomy (GTDB): domain Archaea; phylum Nanobdellota; class Nanobdellia; order Woesearchaeales; family ARS49; genus JAHWHO01. The sequence continues at coordinate 5,502 of JAHWHO010000063.1, read as the reverse complement.
GCTCTTCCAAAACAGGCTCCTCGCCCGGTCGTGCAGCCAGCACGGAGAGGTAGCGTCCGATCTTAGAAGCTGATTTTACCTTCCTCTTTTTCTTTGCCATTCTTCTTCGGCTTCTTCCAGCTCATCCCAAACAGTGCTCTGTATGGGCGAACTTTTACTTGTTTTGAATGTGAACAGCGCAAGCACAAATGCGAACAGGATCAACCCGATCATACTGATACCGAAGTTTCCCATTGACACTTCAGCAACAGCATAGCCCGTTGCACCCTTGATACTCAGAAGACTAAGAGCGAAAATCGATGCGACCACGAAAAATAGCAGTTTGCGCATGCTTTCTGGTGAGGCGAAAGAATATTTAAACGTTACGAAATCTCAGCGATATTACGAATCAGTTCAAAATACAAACCATTCTTGTCCGCGCATGCATTATTGCATTCGACAATATCATCCCAAATGCTTTTTGCTTTCCTGTTGTTAAGCTCCTGGAGCTGGGTATCCACTTCTGACAAGGATTTGCTGAACTCAACAACCTCCTCGCTGCCCCAGTACCTATTAACAACCAAAAGATTCAGGATAAGATCGGCATTATTAATGTCGGTCTGGTGCTCATTAGTTGCAACGAAAACCATGTCAAAAAAAGCATCATCCGGGCACTGAGCTGCAAGGCACTCAGTCATCCTGGTCCACTGCTCCTCAATGTTTGCATCATTTGCCTGCGCAACAAGCGTGTCAAGAGCAGAAACCAGCTGCGCTTTTTTTACAGAATCTGCACTGGATGTCCTAAGGTCAATAGTCTTCAGAATGATGGACTTCACGGGAGGAGTTCCTCCGGCCACCTTAGAAATAATGATAATCCCAATAATTATGATAAGAACCGCACCAAAAATTGCGACAATCTTGCCGATACCTTTTGCCATTGCCATATTCAAAATAATTAGAAGAACTCACTTAAAAAACGTTTCGGTTATCGAGACTACTTCTTGCCCTTGCCTTTAGCAGCACCTTTAGCTGGTGCAGGTTCAGCAGGCTTTGCTTTAGTCTCAGCAGGCAGGTGAGCTTCCATGATCGCCGCAGGAATCTTTGCTTCCATCATCTTGGCCTTGATAACTCCACGGGACTGGCCTGCATTCTTCTCAGCAATCTGCTTAGCCAGAGTTTCAAACTCAGCCTTACGCTTCTCTATCTGCTCTGCAAGCTTTCTCTTCTTTTCCTCAATCTCCTTAAGCGCTTCAGCAGAAAGCTCAGTCTTCTCTGCTTTTATCTGCTCGGCAAAAGCGCCATTGTTAATATCCTTAATGACATCCATAGCACGCTTGCCTTCAATCATAACGCCCATGCTGTTGCATGTGCCCGCAACTTCTTTGACCCTTGCAAACATATCCTTGCCTGAAAGGCCGTCCTCTTTCATCTTAGCGATCTTGATAACCTGCTCGATCCTGATATCAGCGACCAAGTCAGCCTCAGGGTTTCCGCTGCCCTTCTCGATATGCGCATCCTGCTTGATAAGCGCACTTGTTGGCGGCGTTCCAACCTTGATCTCAAAAGACTTATCATCGTCCACAATCACTTTAACAGGAACCTGAACCCCTTTGAAATCTGCCGTTTTCTTATTGATCTCAGAAATAACCTGGCCAATATTAACTCCAAGCGGGCCAAGCGCAGGGCCTAATGGTGGCGCAGCCGACGCTTTTCCACCTTCAACCAATGCGTCTACTGTCTGTTTTGGCATGTCTCTTCGCCTCTGGCTCCTGTTTATAAGCTTTTCGTATCTTCGTCTTCTTCAGACTCGTCGGTGTCTCTTCTGATAACCTTGACCGCATCCATTTTTACAGTAATCGGAATTGGCACTGCGGCTTCAAGAAGCTCAACAACAACTTCTTCCTTTGTCTTGTCTAATCTCGTGATCTTCGCCTGCTCCCTCTTGAACGGGCCAGATATGATCTCAACGATATCATGCTTGCGCATATCAATCTCTTTCTTAACCTGCTCAAGCAAGTGCTCGATTTCTTTGTATTCGATCTCTTTCGGGAGAATACCCCGTGCATAAGGAACATTGAATGCTGCTTGTTCTGCAGTCTGCCGGTCTTTAGCCTCGAGGAAAATATAGCCTCTCATACCATGAGGGCGGATTACAGAATAGACTTCGAGCTTTTTCTTAATTACATTACTCGTCAGGAAATCCATAACCTGATCTTCGCGGTTAGCGGTAGTCCTAAGCGCATAGATATGAGTAGAAATACCCTTATCGTCCTTTTGCTCTTTAACCTGCTCGTTTTCCATTTTCAAGAACCAATAGACGGTAAGAACCGCGAGCCTTTTTTAAATGTTTCGGTTCACTTAAACATGAGCTCTTTAGCGAGGCTGATCAGGAAACCGATAACGCCGATGACTGCCATGCCGAGCGCTGAAACCTTGACGATTGTCAGGAACTCCTGCTTATCGGGCTTTTTCGTTACCCGTAGAACTCTTATACATTCCTGGAAGAACCGCTTGATTCTCTGCTTTTTCGACGGAAGCGGCTGGCCGATATTAGCCGGCTGCTTGACTAGTTTCTTTGGAAGCTCGGGCTTCTTGAACCAGGACTTTTTTTCTTTCTTCTCAGTAATCTGCTCTTTTATTTCCTCGTTCAGCTTCTCGTCTGCTTTGAATTCGTATGTCTTCGCTTCCTCTGGTTTCTGTTCTTCCATAGTTTCGCGTCAAAGAAAGGAGTATATAAAGTTAACGTACAAAGCTCTGTTACATCGTTCAATCTATAAACTCAATATCAAGCTGCTGTTCAACGTCCTTTTTGCGGTCATCTTTCAGCGTATGTGTCGAGCCGAAAATCTGGGAACTCTTGACGCCGGTGACAATAAGCATTGCTTTTAGCATGCCGCCAAGATCGTCGTAAATCTGCGCGCCCCAAATAATCCTGGCGTTCTCATCGAGTTTTTCGCTCACAGTTTCAACAACTTTTCTTGCTTCGTTTAAAGTCATGTCCTTGCTGCCCATCACATTGATCAATGCGCCGGTTGCACCGCTAATGTCCACGTCAAGCAGAGGATTGGTAATTGCGCGCTCAACAGCTTCAACAGCGCGATTCTCAGAATCAGACTCGCCGACACCAATAAGCGCCACACCACCATTGCTCATAACAGCACGAATATCTGCAAAATCAAGATTTACAAGTCCGGTCTTAGTGACGAGCTCTGAGATACCCTTCACAGCATTCGTGAGAATCTCGTCAGCAACCTTAAATGCAGTATGCAAAGGAAGATCAGGTGCCAGTTCCAGAAGCTTATCATTAGGAATCACGATTAGCGTGTCTACAACATGCTCAAGCTTCTCAAGCCCGATAATTGCATTCTCATATCTCCTGTTCCCTTCAAGTGTAAACGGCAGGGTTACAATCGCGACGGTAAGCGCGCCCATTTTTTTAGCAATATCTGCAACAATAGGTGCGGAACCAGTGCCTGTGCCGCCTCCAAGCCCGCAGGTGATGAAAACAATATCTGAGCCTTCAAGTGATTGTTTGAGCTCGTGCTCGCTCTCCCTCGCAGCTTCCTCGCCGATCTTAGGATTACTGCCCGCACCAAGCCCTTTCGTAAGATCACGCCCGATAAGCACTTTCTTATCAGAAGTAGTATAGAGAAGATCCTGCGCATCAGTATTAAGCGCAACAGTCTCGGCGCCCTGGATGCCAACTTCACTAATCCTGTTTACAGTATTATTGCCTCCACCGCCGCAGCCAACAACCTTAATGCTCGCACGCTGCCTGGAAAGAAGCTCGTGTAGTTCATCATCTGCAGCATGTCTTCTAATCTCTGGCTGTGAAATGTCAGACTTGATAATCTCCATAATCCCCCTCGTTTTTCGTTAAAAAATATAAACAACAAAGTATATAAAAATTATGTGGTCGGATAATATATAACAGAAATGCTAATATCAATATTTTTTGTTAGCATTTCATGTCAACTGATAGTTGCCATATTATACAAACTCACTCTTTTTTTGGAGTTTTAAATTCCAAATCGATTTTTACGAGCTCCTTGACTTTTTTCTTAAGCTCATTAAGTATCTGCTCAGGAAGTTCAGGCAGCTCAACAGTTGCTTTTTCCCCTTCCACAGTTATGTTAAGATCGGGCAGTCCAAGCAAAGTGTTGAAAATTGAGGCTATGCACTCTTTCTTGTCAGTAACAATCCTGTTTATCTTGATATCATAAGTAACGTCCCTGCCTGATAGAGGATGGTTAAAATCAACAATGATCCTTCCACCATTAACTGAGCGAATAATACCAATCCTGTTATCGATATTAAGCCTTAATCCCGGAACAGGCTGGACCTTCTGCTCAGTGAACCGCCTGGCAGGAATCATCTGAATAAGCTTGGGGTTCTTCTTGCCAAAAGCATGCTCTGCATCAATGTCAACAGTATATTTGCCGGGCTCCTTTCCCTCAATGAAATCATCCAGGCCCTTTAGAATATTTCCTTCCCCGATGCAAACGATAATCGGCTTGTAGCGCTCGCCTTCCTGGTAGATCTGGGCCTCCTTCGCTATTTTTTCATCGGTAGTGTCAAAAATATCCCCTGAGTCTGTAACCTTCCCCGTGTACTCAATTTCAACAAAATCGTGCTTCTTAATCGCCATTAACTGAGAGCCTACTATTCTTTTTTTAAATGTTTCTTTACAAGTTCAATAGCTTTCCTGATTGATTCCTCTTGCGTCAGGTTAGAAGTATCAATGACAATATCATATTGGGATTCATCAGTGTAATCAATGCCGTAGTATTTCTTGTACCTGCTTTTCTCGCTCCTAAGACGATTTTTTATCTCAGCCAAAGCATCTTCAAAAGTCTTGATCTTTTCAGTTTCACGCTTTCCGTGCATAGCATCTTTGAAAATTCGCTTCGCAGCAACCTCCGTAGAGCACTTGACGAATATCTTCAAGGCATCTGGAAGAAAATGAATCGCAGGACGAAATTCCAGCACAGTATCATCCGCCGCGTGTTTCATAACCTGTGCGTCAACGAACTTATCAAGCTCAGGGCTTTTCTCTTCAAGGTTACTGAACTCAGCCAAAGACAGCCCTTTCTTCTCAGCCAACTGCCGTGTGAAATCACCCGCCGAATACCGCTTAAGATTGAATTCTTTCGCCAGAGCTTTTGCAATAGTAGACTTTCCACTTCCGGGCGTGCCAGATATAGTGATAATCATAGCTTTACAAGGGCCGAATCTTTTTTAAAGCCTTCGACTGGCTCTGTAGAAAGTCTTTTTCGTTCTGAACACTCCAAAAAACCTGTGCTCGGAGTTCTAGATACTGTGTGTTGTCGTGTTCAGAACGCTTTAGCCTGCGACTTTCTACATCGCCCCTTCGACCAAAAGAATTAAAAGTAGACATTAGTTACAAGAAATAGAAAAGATGGTGAAAAGAACTGAACTGCAATTGATTCTAGTGCTTGCTTTTCTAATCACACTCGCAATCCTTGCTTACGGCCCTCATGCGATAACCGGCATGGCATCTTA
>JAHWHO010000062.1 GCA_019323255.1 Candidatus Woesearchaeota archaeon | reverse complement strand
CCTGCGCCAAAAGAGTGATAGAACCTTCCTGTGCAACTACAGGAATTGAACATAAAACTAATGCAAGCAGAATCAAACCTCTTTTCATACAGAAATTAAATCAGGCAGCGCATATAAATATTATGCTTTCGCTGGTTTTTTCCCATTCCCGTGCACGTAACGGCATTTCGGGAACTGGTCGCAGGCGAAGAACTGGCCATAGACACTCTTGCGCAAAACAAGCTTGCCCTTGCCGCATTTAGGGCATGGCTTGCCGGAAAGATCCTCCGCAATAGTTTTTCCAGAACAATCAGGATTGATGCAAACCTCCTGCGGGCGCTTTCCTTTCCTGATCACAGTTATCATAGGGAATTTACAGTGCTCACAGGTTTTCTCAGTTACCTTGACCAGGCCCGTGCTCGGCAGCTTGAACGTAGTCTCACATTCAGGATACTTGTCGCATGCGATAAAACGGCCATACTTGCCTCTCTTTATCACCAGATTACCTTCGCATTTCGGGCACTGCCCAACAGTTGTAAGCGCAGCCCGTGTTTCGGTGAATGTTTTCTTCAGCTCCTCGCCAATCTGCTTTTCCTTTGATTTAAATTCCTTAAGAATATCCTCGAGAATCTTTCTGGCCTCAACAAGCACCTGTTCCTCGGTAAGGTTCTTCTCCCGTATTTCCTCCATACGATCCTCGAACATCCTCGTTAAAGCAGTGTCGACAATTTTCTCACAGTATTTCTCAAGAATTTTGATAGTTTCCATGCCAAGCTCAGTAACATTAATCGATTCGCCTGTTATGTATTCCCTTTTAGCAAGCGTGTCTACGATATCTGCACGAGTGGCTTTAGTGCCAAGCCCCTGCTTCTCAAGCTCTTTGATCAAGCTTGCAGGAGTATACCGCTTTGGAGGCTTTGTTTCATCCTCCTTAAACAAGATATCTTTTATATCAACCTTGTCCTTGATCTTCAGCTCAGGCAGCTCAGTCTCTTCAAGCTTGACGTATGGTGCATAGAATAAATGCCAGTTCGGCTTAATCGTTCGTGATCCCTTGCTGATAAATCCCTCTCCCTTGACATCAAAAGTCAGCGTAAGCTTTTCCCTTACAGCGTCTTCGCAGAAAACTGCAAAGAAACGCTTGACAATCAAATCATAGATTTTAGCAGCCTTCTCGTCGAGCTTCTTCGGCGCAATTCCTGTAGGATAGATGGCAGGATGAGCAGGATCAGTCTTTTTTCCATTATTTGGCTTCAGTGCAGTCTTCAAGAGCTTTTTGACAAAGTCGGAATAATTTTTCTGCTTGCCAAGCGCCTCAAGTACCTTCTTGAAACCTATTTTTTCAGGAAGCTGCTGGCTGCTCGTTCTCGGATAAGAAATACATCCAGAAGAGTAAAGATCCTGCGCGTAACTAAGAGTCTTTTTAGGATTGATGCTGAAACAACGGTATGCTTCTGTCTGAAGGCTCGTCAGGTCAAAAGGATGCGGGGCCTTGTGCTTGAACTCCGCTTTCTCAACATTTGAAACAATTGCTTTGTCTGTCCCCTTGATTTTCTTGAACGCTTTCTCTGCTTTATCTTTCTCCCAGAATTTCTCCTCTATATGCAGAGCAAGATAATTCTTCCTGCTCTTTTTCCAATCCATAATAATCTGCCAGAATGGAACCGGCTTAAACTCCTGGATCTCGCGCTCCCTGTCCGCAACAATTTTCAGAGCAGGACCCTGAACACGCCCAGTGCTAAGAATCTTGAACATTCCCGCTTTCTTAATCGCGCTTGTCAACGCCCGCGAAAGGTTAATACCATAATAGTAATCAAGAAAATGCCTTGTTTCACCGGCCCTTGCCTGGCCCCAATCTATAGTAGGCGAGCGGGACTCATAAGCCTCAATGATATCAGGCTTAGTAAGCGTGCTGAATTTCATACGCTTAGCATCCTTCTGTTTGCACGCATATCTAATAATATTAAGGCCGATAACCTCTCCTTCAATGTCATAGTCTGTTGCAACGGTAAAGGAATTAGCATCCTTGCAAAGCTTCTTCAAAGCGTCAAGATATTTTTTTGAGAACGCCGAGCTTTTGCTGGTTTCATAATTCGGCACCCATTCGATGTCAAAAACAGGATAAGAAAAGCCCTTTGATTTCTTTTTTTCAGCAAGGCCGAAAAGATGGCCTACAGCACATCCAACAACAATATCTTTCCCTTTGTGCTTAAGCTTATAGAAAGGCACTTTTTTGTAATCTTCCTTTATAGGCTTACCGTCGGCCAGAGCCTCAGCTATACGCTTGCTTGCATTCGGCTTTTCAGTAATAACCAGTTCATACATAAAAATAGGCGAAAAAGCAATCCTTTAAAAAATGAGCGGTTTTTGTCCTAACGAAGTAAGAATTCGAGCTTAGGAGACAGTGTTCTAAGAGAACTAAGCTGTCTCTTGACGTATTTCAGTGGTTTGCCTGCATTTCGCAAAGCATTTTCCACATGCAATTCAATCTGAGAAAGGATAGCCTGCTTATCAGCAGTCTCAATAGCGTCAGAAAGCTGATTCAAGATCCAGTATTTTGACCTTTGGTCGTCAAGCTTTTCAAATGCTGTACGCACTTTATCAAAGTCTGCATTTGTGAACTTATTCTGAAGCACTTTGCCCAGAGCAAAAGCCATAGCAATCTCAAACTCAATATTCGCGCTAAGCTTTCTGCGGGCGAGCCTTTTGATCAAGAAACTCACCAAAATAATTGCTGTAAAAATGTAGGGTATACTGTGGCAGGCAAATGCGGATGCAATAACTAAAGCAATCACAACCGAAAGAGCCACATAATATATCTTAGACCTTAGGAAAAGAGACAGCAGGAACACAAGCCCTGCTATATATAGGATGATCTTAGAAAGGAAACAGGTATTCAATGGCGTGCCCAACTGCTGCTTTTTTCCCGCGATAACAAAAGTACTTTCTCCTACTGGAACATTTTTGACATGCATGTATCTGGAATAACCTTTCAAAGGCACAGCACTTTCCTTGCCTTTTCCAATAATCCTGAACAATTCTGAGATTGACTCAGTGGAATCAGGAAGAGCCATATGAGACAGACCGAACTCATAATAATCCTTCGCGCCAATTGCTTTAGCGCTTGAAACAGTCACTAAGCCATCGTTCGGTTCTTTTTGAAGCAGTTTAGATGTCAATAGAGATGACTTGTCTCCTGCGAATACAACATAATCTATTCCCGGAACTTTTTCAGTTGGGACTCCGTTCAGCGCAGCGTTGATAAAGTCTTCACTTGCAGGAAAAGATGCCAGAGGAGTTGAAGCGAGCAGGCTTGAGACGATATCGAGATTCTTAAGCCCCTTGCTTCCTTTGTGGGGAGTGCCGGCAAGCACGATACGCTTTACTTTCGCAAGAGCATTACTCTTCTGATCGGAAAGCTTCATCAATGCTTTTTCAGAGATAAGCCCTCCGAGACTGTGCGCAAAAATCGTGAGAGAACCAACATTAAGCCTGTCAAGCTCTTCGGCAAGTGCATCGACTGCACCCTCAAAAGTCTGGCCCGCACTGCTTGAATAATCATAAACATAAACAGAATAAGGCTGGTGGGTATATTCCAACTCTTCAATCAACTGATCGAAAGTCGCGCTGCTGCTGAACAAACCATGCACGAGAAGAATCGCCTCATCTCCATTGTCGTAAACTTTGACCAGACTTGAGTTCTCAGGCTCGGCAACTTCCTTAGTCTCATCGACGACATCTTTCCACGACCGCGCATCACAAACAAGACCATCCGATAAGGTATACGGTACTTCATCATAGCCATGTTCAGTCATCCTGTATAATTTCACAGCCTCAAAACCTTCAGGGAACACGATGCTCGCATCAACAGCCCCTCCACAAGATGGGACGGTGAAAACGCTGGTCGCAAAAACATAATTTGGCGGAAGCTCAATATCGTGTATGTGCTCGCCATTATAATTCAGCGGCGCAGTAATACTGCAGTTATGATATGGCGTGCAAGTGCCACCGACTATGCCGCATGCAGCCGCAGTTCCGGCCCTGCCGCTCAGCCTGTCCGTCAAAAGTTCAGTCATACTTAACAGGACGCCCGCGGGAAATCCTGCAGAAGGAAGACATGCTTCCACAACTTTATTTTTCTCAAATGGCTCGCGGCTGTCGAACTCAAATATTCCTTTGCTCGTTGCAACATGCTTCCTGGCAATCCATGACGCGAGCTGCGCCTTCGCACCATTCGCACAAGTGCACGACGCAGATATCGCCGCAGCGGTGCTCTTCCCGATCTTAGTGGGCTTAGTAAAATAAGAAACAAACATGTCAGGATCAAACACAAGGAAATAAGGCTTGAACTGGCTGAATAGGTCCTTGGGCTGCTTGCAGAAAACAACCTGCTCGCCAAATCTTAAATCAAGCTTCCTGAAGTCAACACGCGGACCTGCATACCTGATACCCTTGCTCTGGATCAACACACCAGTCTCAGCAATTCTAATGCCCTGCTCAAGATAATCAAACTTGTCCGATTCAGTAATAACTCCAAGTCCCGGAATGAAAATTCCTGTATCGTTGCCGCAGGAAGGCATAGGCAAGCCTTCTTTTTCAGCAATAGGCGGCGTAATTACCGGCGCTTCGGGTTCAATAGAAGGTTTTTCTTCAACTTCAGGGAAAGAAGACGCAGGAGCTATTTCTATTTCAGAAATATTTACGCCAGGAACGGAAACAAAGCTAGCTCCGCCGCCACCTCCCCCGCGTCCGACAGGTGCAGGAGGAGCTTCAGTGGGCACCCTGTTTACAAAAGCCATAGCGCCAGCGCCCCACAACAGATGACCGGCATTGGAAACTACTACGGTGCCGGCAGTGCAATCAGGACAAGCAGGAGCGGGAGTTGTTGCAAGCTCTTCCATATTTAGGATAGAATCCACTAAGACCTGGTTTTCCTGGACATCATGCTCAATGCTACCATTTGAGGCGGGAGAAACATTGAACGTTGCTGTTCCAGGAACGAGATTTTCACCAGTCAAAATCGCAGAAGCGTCTATGTACGCAATGTCAAGAAGGCCGTCGTTATCAACATCCGCGGCCTGGGCCAGCTTAGCGTTCGCGATAACTGAAAAGTTTAGAGATTGGTTGATAAATTCATCATTCCAGCTGGACCCATTCCTAAAAAACAACTGCGAGAACGGGTTTCCGTTCGCGATAAACAAATCAGTTGCAGTATTATTGTCAAAATCTGCAAAAATCACGCCCGTGCTGTTGGAACTATCATTAACATCCTGACTCCTCTCAAGCCAGGAAGGAATATAAAACATAGATTGGTTGAACGCTTTAAAGTCTAATCTGGTCTCAGGAAACAACTGGATGAACAACCTGTTCGAAGAATTGCGGGCCAGATAAATATCTGAGAAATTATCAGCCACAAAAGGAAACTGGACTCCGGAATAAGGAAAAAAGCCCAAACTCTGGTTTACAGCGATGCCAGTAATGATGTTATCGGATTCAGCGAAATTAACACCACGAATATTGTCGAGCTTCATATCCGCAGTTGCATCAAAGAATTCCGGACAGCCGTCATTATTCGAGTCTCCAAAGCTCAGGAAAATGACAAGGCTGCCGTTCTGCGCTACGCCAATAATATCCTTGTTTCCATCAAGATTAAGGTCTTCGATCTTGACCTGTTTCAGCGCAGGAAGCTCATCGATATTGGAAATATTCGTCGCATTTAGAAACGTCAAAGAACTGTTTATGTCAAGAAATAAGTTTCCATTAACAAATGCATCTACAATGCCGTTGTTGTTGAAGTCGTCGAATGCTGCCGCAAGAGGCGAGGCTGCACTGCCCGTAAGGTTCTGCCCCTGCCATGTTGAAGTCATGTTGGTGAAGCGCACATTTCCTGTCCGATAATACAAATAATTTGGCGCGCCCCTGCGAACGATATACAAATCCTCAAAACCATCGCTGTTCATATCAACAAAATAGCCCTGCTTGACATTCGCAATATTTCCAATACCGTCTGTACCATTAAGATAGTAGAAATTGTAATGGTTCTGAGTCCGGATCAGGACTTCTAAGTAAAAATCGAGATCCCCGTCGTTATCAACATCACTGAATATAGTATTCTGGATAGCGAATGATGAAACAGCAAGCGCTAGAAAAATGAGCCAAAATAGCACAAGTCTTTTTCTTATCATGTTATAATGTTGCCCGCAGCCCCGTTCTCTTCGCGCGTAGTAGGGCCGCCATTGTTAGCACCAAGGTTGACGGCCGCAAAAAGATCAAACAGGATATTGACATCAGAAACTGCGCCGAACGTGTTGGAATTAACAGCATTTCCTGAGCTAAAGTGAGTGAACTCTATGCTTCTCACATTGGCGGAAATAGTACTGTTAGCAATTGAGTTATTATACGAATTAAAAAACATGTAGCCGGTTCTAGTGCTTGTATTGACTTTAGTGAAATTCGAACCGTTTGTATAGATTGCCTTCACGCCAACCAATTGGTTAGAGACATTGAAATTAACAAATGTATTGTTGATGCCGTATAATGAGTATAAGCCAATGCCATTGGTTCCATTGATTATATGATTAGTGAAGGTATTGTTAAATGCATTGTTAAGGTAGATCCCAATATGATACCCTGAGATGTTATTTGCAGCAAAAACACCGCTATCCTGCCTGAGAACATACAGGCCAACAACGAACTCGTTTGGATCGGTGCTCGGTGCCGAAGGAGCAGAAATATTATTGTTGTTCACCTGGAGCCCAGTACTGTTCTGCACTAAAATCGCGCGCTGGGTACAATCAATAAACGTATTCAAAGCAATTCCGGTCTGGTTAGCATCCTTAACCCAGACTCCCATTCTAAGGTTTGAGAAAGAATTGTTCCAAATAGTATTTTGCGTGGTATTTGTGCGCGTCCTGACTCCAAACAACCCATTCAGGAGATTTAGAGGATTCTGTGAGTTAACAAGATTTGAGCTGATGTTCGTGTCATTTGCGCCAATGCTGATTAGAAAAGCGCTGAACTGAATAGGCACATGGGGGGTAGATACATTTCGATTGAAAGAAGTAGCAGCAGTCTTGATAACAAACGTAACATTGTTTCTTATGAACTTATTGTTTGAGCCATTAATCCTGAAAATATCTCCTGCAAAATCAAAGACAGTATTGTTAATCAGCGTATTGTTGCGGCCCCCTACTATGAAGGCATCACCGCTTGCATTCGTCAGAAAATTGTCCCGGACAACGGAGTCGGTGCCAAGTACGAGAATAGAGCTCATCGTTCCATTGCGGAAAATATTGCCGTCAACAAGAGCGGTGTTATCTACCCTTATTCCTGCGGAAGCGCCATATTCTATCGCGATGCGATCAAAGACATTTCCTGCAATAGTCATGTTAGAACCCGTTCCCAGGAGCTCAACACGCCCATTGTTCCTAAACGTGTTATTGGAAATATTGCAGTTGGTTGAAGATGTAAACTGCAGGCCCATAGGAATAAGGCGATCATCCATAACGGTGATGTTGTCCGAAGCTGAAGCGGATATACAGTAATCGGCCAGCAAAGCCCTTGAATCAAGATCCTGCCAAGTATTTCCCCTGAAAAGAATATTATTAGATGAGGATAGTTCGCATGTAACATTCATGGAATTGTTTAGGATCTGTGCATACTGGTTTGCCTGAAGACGGAACTTTGAGGGACGGTTCAGAAACTGGTAAAACACATTCCTAATAGTGTTATTAATGAAAAAAGTCTGGTTGATTCCGGTAAAAAACAACAGGTAGTTTGCATCAATGTTGTTGAAATAATTGTGGTCGATAGTCACATTATAGACCGTGCCGGAAGTACCGATGACACGCCCAGCATTTCCTATGCTTGAATTCAGGAACCTATTGTAATCAATTTTCGTGCGATTTGCGCCGTTTATCCGGACAATCTGTGCACCAAGTTCAAACCTTGTAAAACTGCAATTATGAACTTCAGTTTGATTCGATCTCAGATCAACACCGACGACTGAACCATTCGCAGCAATCCTGTTGCCCTGGCAGTCAAGCGTAACATTAACGACATCCAGCACAACACAGACAGTCCGGGTTGCGATAATAGAACTTACGTTCACAGTCAGCGTATCGCCAGGAACAGCGCCCAGCAGAGAAGCATTTCCACATGTGGAAATATTTACCAAAGCACTCGGCGATAAAGAAGTGTGCGTGACGAGGCCCGTATAAGAATTAGGCAGAGCAAAGCCGATAATAATCAACGCGAAGATCAGTAACCATGGCCATATTTTCATCATCTAAACCCCAAACACGCCCTGCCTCCATAAACTGTAAACAGCCCAAATGCAGATACTAATGAACGGAATAGCATACGCTGCAAGAGCCACAGGGAACCTAACTGAATGCAGGAGCGAAAGCCCATCAATAATAACATATAACGTGTAGACATACAAAATCAAGAGTGGAATATATGCCCAGGCCCCAAGCAGGAGTGCATAATACAAAACAGGACCCAGAACGAACAAAGGCGTAAAGCCATAAACGACACATCTCAAAGTAGTCATGTACTTACCTTCGCCGCCCCACATGCTGACAAAAGCATGCAAAATCCCTGACCAAATAAGCAGTGCAAATACCCAAAACACGAAAACAAGTGCAAAAGATACAGGCAAAAGAAGCAAGTAATCAGATAAAGGAATCTGGCTGAAGCCGAAAAAAAACCTTTTCATAACAAGAAAAGGTATAGATATAACTGCATACCAAATATAAAGAACGCCCATGTACGCCAATATGTGAGACATAGGCTCAGACCTAATAATATCAAAAAACCGGGACTTGTCCTTAAAACTTAGCAGTACGAGCTCTATAAGGTTCATCTAATTACCCACCTCATTTATGCAAGAAAAACCAAACTATATTTATAAATGTAACGAATAAAAATCGCTCTGTAGAAAGCTGCGGAGAGGATTTTCTACATCGCAAAAAGTATTAAAAAGCCGCAGAGACTTATAAACAAAAAAGAGGGAAAATGCCAACAACCATTGAAGATCTGAAGAGGGCGACGCAGGTAGTCAGGATCCTGTCAAAGCATGGGCTTGGCAAGATAATCAGGGATGCAGGATTGACATGGCACTTGCATTTTATTGACAGGCACAGGATGCTAAAGGACCTTCCTGAAGACCTGCCGAAAAGGCTTACAGATGCGATGGAAGAGCTCGGCGGGGCGTATATAAAACTAGGCCAGCTTCTAAGCATAAGGCCGGACTTAATCCCTCCGGAATACTGCCAGGAATTCGCAAGGCTCCAGGACCATGTAGCGCCGGAAGCCTATGAGACAATAATTGAGACAATAGAGCAGGACTTTGGCAAACCTATACACGAAATATTCTCTCATGTCGACAGGAAACCCCTTGGCAGTGCAAGCATAGCACAGGTGCACAAAGCCAGACTGAGAACAGGAAAAGCAGTCGTGGTCAAGGTCCAGAGACAGGGCATAAGACAGAAATTTGCGGAAGACATAGACATTCTAAGGTACCTTGCACGCAAATTCCACCAGCATGTCGCAGGGCACATAGATCCGATGCAAATTGTAGACGAGTTTGAGAAATACACTAAAAAAGAGCTCGACTTTTCTGTTGAAGCCGCGAACATAGACCTGATGCGCGCAACAGTCAAGGTTCCGCACGTCATCATTCCAGAAGTCTACTGGAACTACACATCGAAAAAAGTACTGACAATGGAATACCTTGACGGGATACGCATAGCAGACATAAAACAGAAAGAAGTCAGGACGCAGGTTGCAAAAAAGCTCGTCGATGCCACACTCACCCAGATTTTTGAACGCGGAGTATTCCATGCAGACCTGCACCCCGGAAATGTCCTGCTGCTCAGAAACCACGATATAGGCCTGCTGGATTTCGGCATAGTCGGCAGGGTCGACAGGAAAACAATAGAACTCGGAGTCAAGCTTTATCAAGCAATAATCTCCCACAATGAAGCGGAAATAGCAGACATAATCCTCGAATATGGACGTGCGACGCATGAAACTGACTTAGACGAGTTCAGGGATGATGTAAGAGACATAGTAGACAAATGGTATGTTTCCAGAAGAGGCATCACGCGGCTGTTATACAATCTTTTCCTCGTATGCTCATACAATCATATTGTGATGCCCAGAAATGCAGTACTGCTCGGCAAAGCACTTGTAACAGCAGAAGGGACGGCGAAAGAGCTTGATCCTAAGTTTGATTTCATAAAATATGCGGAGAGTGAAATAGTCAAAATCCTCAAAAAACAGAGGACGCCGAAGAAAATGATTGAGGAATTCATGCGCAACAGCCAAAAGATGTCGAATGTGCTCGCGAGCCTGCCCAAAGAATCGCTCGAGCTGATACAAACGATAAAGAGAGGGCGGGCGACGCTGGAACTTGACGACACGAAATTCCGTCGCATAGGATTTGACTTAAACAACAGCAGCAATAGGCTGAGCTTTGCATTGATTGCTGCAAGCTTCATAGTAGCGGGCAGCAGCCTTCATGAAGTTGGGCCGTTTGCAGGAGAGTACAGCGTGCCTGTTATTGCGATGTACTTGATTGCCATAGTATTCATAATACTACTAATATCCTCGATAGCGCGAGAGCCGCGGAAGAGGAGAGGTGCAGAATGAAAAAGAGAATTGCAAAATGTGCAATGAAAATCGCGAAACAGGTCAAAGCTGAGGCGCATAAGCAGGCAGTCAGGCTGACCAAAGCAGGAATGATCGCAAAAGAGATGGTCAAGCCGCATGCAGCAAAGCTGATGAGCGAAGTGAAAAAAGAATTAAGCATTATTGAGAAAAAAGCAAAAGCAGAAGCAAAAAAAGAACTCGCCAAACTCAAGAAAAAAGCAGCAAAAAAAGTAAAGAAGACCGCAAAAACCATTAAAAAAGCCCGAAAAAAGAAGGCAAAACGCTAGCTTTTTAAGTAATACAGCAGTCGGTCCCTAAAATGAGAGCACATTTCGAGAAAATATTCCTCAAAGACCCATTCGGGGACATACTGGGGCAGGAAAGGACAAAACAGCAGCTGAAAAGCGCATTACTAATGGGCAGGCACGTTCTTGTTGTAGGCCCTCCTGGAATAGGAAAGACAACACTTGCAAAAAATGTAGCGAAAATACTGCCGGAAATAACAGCAAATGACTGCGAGTTCAACTGCGACCCAAAAAACCCATTATGCCCGAGCTGCAAAGCAAAAAAACCAAAAACCCACAAAGTCAAAGGCGAAAAAAGATTTGTCAGAGTACAGGGAAGCCCAGACTTGACTGCGGAAGATCTTTTAGGAGATATAGACCCGATAAAAGCGCTAAAGTACGGGCCAACCAGCATAGAAGCATTTACTCCGGGGAAAATATTCAAAGCGAACAAAGGGGTTTTGTTTTTTGATGAAGTCAACAGATGCCCTGAAAAACTCCAGAATGCATTACTGCAGATATTAGAAGAAGGCGCAGCAACTCTCGGCAGCTATACAGTAGACCTGCCCGCAGATTTCATACTAATCGCAACAATGAACCCCGAAGAAACCGCCGCCACGGAGAAATTAAGCGACGTGTTTCTCGACAGGTTCGATACAGTGCACATGACCTACCCGCAGCAGCTCGAGACAGAGCAGCAAATAGTGCAGGATAAAGGCGAAAAACTCAACGTTGAGTTTCCGCAGGAGCTTCTTGCGCTTACGATAAGATTCGTGCGGGAATTAAGGGAAAACAAAGACCTTGTAAAAAAACCGAGCGTAAGAGCCACACTCGGGCTTTACGAACGGGCGCAGGCCAATGCATTCCTTGACAAGAGCACCAGGGTAGAGCCAAAACATATCGCAGAAGCAGTACTCAGCGTCTTATCGCACAGGATAGAACTCAAACCCAGCATTAAGTACCTGCAGACAAACGAAGAATTCATACAACAGCAATACAACGATTTCTTAGACAACCATACAGAACTTGATGACGGTGGTGGTCGTCTTTAGCCTTGACCAGGAGGCCAAAGAAGTAACAAAATCCGTTGAACAGCTTTCAGGCAAGCTGCAAATGCAGTTCGTCGAGGACAAGCTAATGCATTCAGTGCTCCAGAGCGACAAAAAAACCCTCGACCATGCAGACCTTCTCGAAGAAGCCGCAAACCAGAATATAGGTGCGTTTACACCTGATATGATGTATTCCCAAATGGTCAAGAACTTCTCGGTAGCAGAGCAGATCATGGGCAAGAAACTGCTAAGGCTGATAACAGGATACGATCCAAACTATGTGCGGAAAAATCTCAATATCCCCGAATTCCAGAAGGAACTGCGCACACGAATTAACAAAAAAGTGCAGGAACTCAAAGACGAAGGGCTTCTGGATTATGACGGCGTCATAACAGAAAAAGGCCATGAACTTGCATCGATGATGCTCATACAGCACCTTGACAAGTTTGTAGAGAAAGAATCCACAGGCGAGAAGCGCAGCAAGAAAGTAAGCCATTATGGCGACATAGCAGACTCAAGAGCGTACAAAAAAAGAGACCGGTATAAAGACATCAATGTGAGGAAGACCGTTTCCCGGGCGGTAAAAAGAACGCATGAAAAAATAATGAAAGAGGACCTGGTAACAAATATCAGGGAAGGCAAAGCCTCGATATCGATTATTTACGCGATAGATGCGAGCTCAAGCATGAAAGGAGAGAAGCTGGAAAGCTCAAAAAAAGCAGGAATATCTTTGGCGCACAGAGCAATAGACGAGAAAAACAAAGTCGGGCTGATCGTCTTCGGAAGCGAGGTAGAGCAGGCAATCCCGCCTACACAGGACTTTGGACAAATATTGAACGCGATGAGCAGGATCAAAGCGAGCAAGCAGACAGATTTCAAGAAAATGATAAACAAAGCAATAGAGCTTTTCCCGCCAAGGGGAGAGACAAAACACTTAGTTGTCCTGACGGATGCGCTTCCAACAGTCGGGAAGAAACCCGAGAAGGAGACGCTCGAATCAGCGAGCATGGCAAGAGCAGCCGGGCTTACCCTGAGCATAGTAGGAATGAATCTGGACAAGAAAGGGGAAAAACTCGCAAGAGAGCTTTCAATCATAGGCGAAGGGAAACTAAGCCTGGTAAAGAAACTTGATGATCTTGGAAATATCGTGCTTGAGGATTATTACGCATTCAGGTAACCACTCTCAAATCGCAACACAGTTTTATATAAACTCCATAGCTATGGTTCAGTATGGTCTTTGAGCAGATATACTCTTCAGATTTTTTGAGAAAAAGGCCGTCCGCAGGATTCCTGCTTGGAGTAGCTTACACTATCATGGGCCTGTTTCTTGCAATCACGATATTTAGAGAAGATCCTGCGCTCATAGCTGTAGGGATTACCGCATTGCTGTGCATACCCTCGCTGTACAGGCTGTCAGCAAATGCGGAACTCCAGGAATCTAAGACAAAGACCGTCCTTGAGTTCCTGAAGCTGACATTCCCATATCTTAAGATCTATGTATTCATTTTCTTCGGCATATTCTTTACATTTGCAGGCTTTGCAATATTCCTGCCAAAACTCGCAGCAGGCCATTTATTTGCACAGCAGCTTGCAATAGTAACAGGCGGGCATGCAGCGGGAGGCGCATCTTTCTCCTGGAGCTTATTCTCGGACCTGTTCGTCTGGAATTTGCAAGTATTGCTTCTATGCTTCATACTCTCGTTAGTGGCAGGAAATGGCGCGATATTATTCATCGCATGGAATGCGAGCGTCTGGGGCACGATATTCGGAAACCTTGCAAAGACCGCAGCACTCGCAAGCGGGCTCAACAGCCTAATACTGTTCCTGCTGATAATCGTCAGCGTATTTCCGCACACATTCCTTGAGGGCTTAAGCTACATGGTAAGCACACTGTCAGGAACAGGACTCTCAGACGGGCTTGTGAAGGAAAAAATAATGAGCAACAGAATGTTCATAATCGCAAAATACAACCTGCTGCTGTTTCTTATCTCGCTGAGCATTCTGTGCATTGCGTGCATGATAGAGACATACGTACTCAACAATTTTACAACATACAGAATGATAATCAACCTCGCTTTTGCGGGCTAAACTTTAAAAAAGAAGGAAACTGAGAAAACACAATGAAAGTGCTCGCATTTGCGGACCTGCACTCACACCTTGCCAGCCTGAAAAAGCTGGAACAAAAAGTGAGAAACAGCAAGCCGGACATAATCCTCTGCGCAGGCGACTTCACAGTATTCCAAAGCCATGTAGAAGATATAATGAAAAGGCTTAACAGGCTTGGAAAAGTATACATCATACACGGCAACCACGAGATTGAAAGCAAGATAAGGGCGCTGTGCAGGCGCTACAAAAACCTAGAATTCGTGCATAAGAAAATTGTAAAAATCGGCGACTATCTTCTCGTCGCTTATGGTGGAGGAGGATTCGCTACGAAAGATAAAGAGTTTGAGCAATTCATCAAAAAAAATGCAAAAAAGCTTAAAGGCAAAATAATCCTGATGACGCATGCCCCGCCGTACGGCACTAAATTGGATTATATCGATTATATGGGCGACCATGTGGGCTGCAAAAGCTACACGGATTTCATAAAAAAGTACCAGCCCGTGCTTGCGATTTCCGGCCATATACATGAAACGGCAGGAAAAAAAGACAAAATAAAAAACTCAGAACTAATACATCCAGAACCAAAAGGAGTGATAATTAAATTATGAATAACAAACAGATCCTGCTAACGCGGGCGGCGCTGTGGGCAGCATTCGACGGATTTACTGCAGTATACTTAGCAGCATATGCGATAGCGCAGGGCGCAAGCAATATGGTAGTGGGGCTTCTCGGCGCAATGCCTTATCTCGCATTCCTGGTAACACAACTGCCCGGAGTTCATCTTGCAACATATTTCAAGCGAAAAAAAATTTGCGCATATATCGGCATATTCGGAGACTTGTGGTGGATAGGGATACTGCTCGCACCGTTCATCACCAAAAACCCAATCCTGCTAATAGTCCTGTGCTACATGTTCGTCAGGATAGCTGTCGGGCTTCAAAGCCCTGCATACAACACCCTGCTTGCGGACATGGTTGAAACTGATCAAAGAGGATCATTTTTCAGCAAAAGGCTCAAGCTGATAGGAATTTTTGGAACAGTAGCAGTGCTCGGCGGCGGAGCCTGGCTAAAGCTGTTCCCAAAAGAGAGCATCACGGGCTTTGTTGCAATGTTTGCAGTCGGAACAGCAGTTGGAATAGCATGCAGATTGATAATACTGAAAATAAATGAGCCCGAGTACAGAGACCATGCACACCACACTGTATCGGAATTTCTTTC
Organism: Candidatus Woesearchaeota archaeon; assembly: GCA_019323255.1. GTDB lineage: Archaea > Nanobdellota > Nanobdellia > Woesearchaeales > ARS49 > JAHWHO01. Next base: position 4,192 of record JAHWHO010000062.1, on the reverse strand, counting down.
GCTTCAAGGAGATCTGAAAAGATTCATATCCTTCGCGGTATTCTTCAGCTTCGCGTTCAATATCGCATCACCGCTCATAGTCGTGTACATACTGAAGAATCTTGGGGCGAGCTACTGGTTCTATGCTATGATTGCAGCTACATCAACACTCGCAAAAGTATTTGCATCATCGAAAATTGGCAGGGTAACAGATAAATACGGGGATAAACCGGTAACGATTCTCGGTGTACTTGGGACAGCAGCAGTCCCTATAGCATACCTGCTCGTGACACCTGCATTGCTGTGGCTGACAATACCAATCAGCATTTTCAGCGGGATAACCTGGGCAGCAGTAGATATCGCAAGATTCAATTACCTGCTTGGCCTTACAACTCCTGAGAAAGAAGGCGTGCAGCTTGCAGAATACAACTTCTATGTCTCAATACCGCTTGCAATTGCGCCTTTGATCGGCGGATACTTATCAGAGCACGTTACTTTAATATTAGCGGGCGTGCCTCTTGTATTGCTGATAAGCGGGATTCTAAGAGCGGTCAGTGTGCTGCCTATACTGAAGCTAAGGGAGCCAAGAGCAGCCAGGGAGTACGGCGCTTTCTATGTACTGACCCATGTGCTGCACAGCAACAGGGGATATGAGACTACTGCAAGCCCGGTCAAAAAGGTAAACAAATAAAAATGATGAGTATTCTTGGATTGTTATGGATTTGCATGAAGCGCTTGGAAAACTGACAGCAAACTTACGATTCAAGGAATGGCATGAGCAGAACCCTGACTGTTTTCTTGCGCACGGGTTCATGATGCTCGATGAAGCAAATAAAGACCAATGGCAAATTGGCTTCTATGACCCAAAAACGGGCAAGATGAAAACTTTCATTGTCAGTGAGAATATACAACAAATGGAAGAACAGGAAATTCTGAAAAAAGGAGAGCTTGCAAAGCTGGAGCTTTCAAACGTCCAGATAAACCAGGAAGATGCGATGGCAAAAGCAGAAGAATGCTTCAAAAAATACAAACAGGTTCCTTTGAAAACATTCTTTATCGTCCAACAAGTTAATGGAAAGACCGTCTACAATGTAACTTTCTTCACGCAGGCATTCAATACTGTGAACATCAAAGTAAGCGCTCTCGACGGCGAAATCCTTGAAGAGACTGAGCAGAAATTAGCCACTTTTGGATGACGGTTTTTGATTGGCTTTTGTCATATATTTTCTACAATACTTAATCTTATAAATAAAGGCAGTTTTATTGACGGTATAATCGCGGGATTTGTGGTGATAGATTGGGGGTCCTTTTGGTCCCCCTAAAAAGAGGTCAATTTTTCTTGGGATAATCTGCCTGAATAAGCTTATCCACAATTGCCCTAACATCTTTTTGAATTTCCTCAATAGAGCGTTCGCCATTGATTATGTAAATTGGATGATTGGGAAGACGCTCCTTAAGATCAAGATAATTTTGCCTAAGCTTGCGCTGAAACTCAAGCTTCTCAAACATCTCTTCTTCGCGCATAGCAAGGCGCTTTTCTTTTCTCCGCATCATCTCTTCCGCACTTATGTCAATGAAGAATACTGCATCAGGGATTGCCATGCCGTCGTGCATAGCCTTAAGCTCCTCGAAAGACATTCCCTGCGTCTGCTGGAAAGCGAGCGTAGAATACATGTAACGGACGCATAGGACGTACATTCCTGCTTTTTTGTTGGGGAGTACTGTGTTATCAAGATGCCACCAGCGGTCTTTTACGAAAAGGTCTGCCAGGACCTTCGCTTTCTCATACGGATCCTTGATGTCATGCAATGAATCCCGGATCTGCACAGTATAATTGCTCTGGGAAGGGTTCCTGGTAATAACAACATTCAGAAGTTTATAGTACTGGTCGTCAGGATGATCAAATAAATACTCAGCAAGCTTGATAGCCTGAGTCTCCTTGCCGCAGCAATCAATACCATCAAAAACAATGAATTTTCCTTGAATAGCCGGTTCCATCTTGTTCCCCATAAAGGGATCACCTCTTTTTGACACACCTCTTTAATATGATAAATATTTTTCGGATAGAAATGATTGTGCCATGGCTTTTTGACAGGGGATTCTTTTAATATACATTTACGTTCTAACACGTATAGTTTTCATAATGTAAATAACAATACAGAGACAAGACATTATGAAAGGTTATAAAGAAAGCAGGATGAGCAAACAGGGATAAAAATGATATTTGGAGTTACTGGGCTGTATGGATCGGGCAAGGATACTGTTGCCGAGATGCTTGTAGAAAAGAATTTCTATCATTTCTCACTATCTGACATACTGCGTGATGAAATGAGGAAGCGCAAAATACCAATAACGCGCGATAATCTGATAAGCTCTGCAAATAAAATAAGGGCAGAATATGGCGCAGATTATTTTGCGCGCAAGGCTTTGAAAAATATAAGATGCGGAGAAAACCATGTTATCACTTCCATAAGGAGCGTTGATGAGGCAAAAGCGATTCTTGAGCAGGAAAATGCGATAATAATCAATGTTGTTGCACCAGACAAGGAAAGGCTGCGAAGGCTTGTTGCGCGCGACAGAGAGAGCGACCCTAAAACGCTCGAAGAACTGCACAGGAAAGAAAAGAAAGAGATGTCGAATGACAAAGCTGGACAGCACCTGCACAAAGTAAGTGCAATGGCAAAAGTCACAATAAGAAATGACAGCACACGTGCTGCACTCCAGAAAAAAATCGACAAGCTTGTTCAAGATTACCTATATGTGCTGCAGCCGAGCAGGCCGTCATGGGATGATTACTTCATGGGTGTTGCAGAAATCATAAAACTAAGATGCACATGCATGTCTGCAAAGAAGGGGGCAGTTATTGTCCGCGACAAGCGCATAATCTCAACAGGATACAATGGAAGCCCAAAGGGGATAAAACACTGTACAGATGGAGGCTGCAAGAGGTGCACGCTCAGGCATTTGGGAAAGATGAAGTCGGGCGTTTATGCCGAACCCTGTATTTGCGCACATTCGGAAGAAAATGCAATAGTGCAGGCCGCTGTTAATGGCATAAGCACAAAAGGGGCCGTGATATATACTACATTCACGCCTTGTGTAAATTGTGCAAAAATGATCATAAATGCTGAAATCAAAGAGGTTATTGCAAAAGTTTTGTACCCTGATGATGATGCAATGCAGCTTTTCAAAGAAGCGGGAATCAAAGTTAGACTGTACAAGCCCGCAAAAAATAAGTAGGATGAATGTTTCTTAGTTCCGATGCGAAAAGAAGATTACCAGATGCTCATCGGCGATGCAATAAACAGAAATGAAACTCTTGTTCTAGGATGCAACTGCAGGGTAAGGTACTCAGGCAGGGCGGAAGCAGTGCTTAACTGGGGAGACAGGATTGTGATGATAAAATCTGATAATGCGGTATTGATACACCAGCCGCAGGGAAATGCGCCCGTCAATTACATGAAGCCGGGCACAAGCCATTCTGTCAGAACAGACGGCGAGCATCTGTTTCTTGTGAGCAATAACCAAAAAGAAAAACTTGAAGTTGAGATTTCCCGCGTACATTTCTTCAATTCCCACAAGTTAGAAGATGGGCAGACTATATCCTTGGTTGGCACAGAAAAAGACATGAGCGATATGATCTACGCAAGCCCCGAAATGGTAGAAGAGGGGTTTAAGGCAGCATCACGCGAGGAGCAGACTAAGTATGGCTTCATAGACGTGCTTGGTGTTGATAAGAATGGCGTACTCACAGTGATTGAATGCAAGAGATACGGCGCAGACCTTTCAACTGTAACACAGCTAAGGAGATATGTTGAGAAAATAATGCAAAGCAAAGGCATAGAAAAGGTAAGAGGGATAGTTGCTGCACCAAAGATAACTTCAAATGCGCTAAAAATGCTTGAAGACTGGGGATACAGCTTTAAAGAGATAAGGCCGCCGAAGTACATGGAAGAGTTTGATAAGAAGCAGAAAACTTTAGAGGGTTTTTGAGCTCAGAAAAAAGTCCGGTCAAGATTAACACAATCCTGCAGGTTCAAGAACAGTCCTGAAGGCTTGTCGTAAAAGATAACTCCGCCGTCTACGTCCATACATTTCAGCTTTGATTTGAAGTCCGGCTTTAACAATTCCCGCCAGTGAAGGCTGCCAAACAGTATTTTCTCATTCTCGATGATTAGTACAAAGATTTTTGACATGGAATTTGTATTATTTG
>JAHWHO010000061.1 GCA_019323255.1 Candidatus Woesearchaeota archaeon | reverse complement strand
ATTATGGGCTTTTCTATCAATAAATTTGGCAAAGGCGCGAGTGAGATTTTTGTGCGCGAAGCGCCTTTGGATTCCTTATTGTTAACCATAGGCCATGAGCTCGGCCATGTTCTTAGCCCCACTTTGGTGAACAAGCATGATGAAGAGGCTAAGGCGCATGCGTTTAGTTTGGCGTGGATGGAAACGATAAGAGACAATGATATTGCGGGATTGAAGCCAAATATTGCTTTGAATCCTGCGAATAATGGTTTGCATGATGTTGCATTTGATTTTGTGAAGAAATTGCTGCACACAGGTGCGAGTGCCTTTGATGTGTTTCAGACATTGTCAAAAGGATTGACGAGCATTCTCGCAGCTTAGGAGGTTTACGATGGCGAAAAAAACTACAAAGAAGGTTGCGAAGAAGGAAGAGAAGAAAGAGCAAATGCCTAAGGGCGTTCCGCCTGAAGTCCAGGAGAAGCTTAAGGCTATCAAAGAGAAGCTTGATAAATTTTCCAAGACTATTGTTGAGAAATTCGATAAGTATATTGTGGGTGTAGCATTATTGCCTCCGCCGAGGCCGCCTGCGCAGAATCTTCCGCCTGATATTCTTGCTGAGGAGAAGAAGCATTATGATGCGGAGAAGGATAAGTTCCACACGCTTGTTCTCGTGGATGATTCTGAACCCACGAAGATGAGCAAGCTTGAGCTCAGGGACAAGATCAATGCTATTCTTATGAGCACTGCGAAAGATATCGACAAGAATATCGTTCCGCAGGTTGTTCTTTTATCGCAGTTGTGGCAGAACTGTTTCGACCAGAAATATGATTTGCTGCGCTTGATTTCCATGAGCGCGCCGATCTATGATACTGGCATGCTTGGCGCTATCCGTATCGCTGAGCTTCACAAGACTATGGTCTTGAAGAAGTTCGAGAAGTATATTGTCAGCTATGTTATGGGCGGAAGTTTAGTCCAGGGCAAATCCACTAAGGATTCTGACATTGATGTCTTTGTTGTTATTGACGATACTGATGTCAAGAAGATGACGCGTGCTGAGCTTAAGGATAAGTTAAGAGCTATTATCATCGGCATGGGTATGGAAGCCGGCGAGAGGACAGGGATCAAGAATAAGTTCAATATCCAGGTCTATATCCTGACAGACTTCTGGGACAGTATCAGGGAAGCGAATCCAGTTATCTTCACTTTCCTGCGTGATGGTGTTCCGTTCTATGACAGGGGAGTTTTCATGCCGTGGAAGCAGCTGTTGAGAATGGGCAAGATTAAGCCAAGCGCTGAAGCTATTGATATGTACATGAGTTCTGGCGCGCAGATGCTTGACCGTGTGAAAAGGAAGCTTATGGATATTGGCACTGAAGATTTCTTCTGGAGCCTGAACACGCCGAGTAACGCTGCTTTGATGTTGTACGGCGTTCCGCCGCCTACTCCGAAAGAGCAGCCTGAACTGATGAGGGAGATCTTTGTCAAGAAGCTTGGTCTGCTCGAGGATGAGTATGTGAAGATCCTTGAGAATGTCATCAAGGTAAGGAAGGATATCGAGCACGGCCATAAGAAGGAAGTTACCGGAAAGGAGATTGACAAGATGCGCGAGGACTGCGATAAGTACATGAAGCGTTTGAAGAAGCTTTTCACCCAGATCGAGAAGATCAAGGAAGAGGAAAGCATGGTCAAGCTTTATGACTCGATGCAGACGCTTGTAAGAGATGTTCTTAAGCTTGAGGGCATGGAGAAGGTTGAGGAGTCTAAGCTTTTGAAAGTGTTTGAGGACGTGCTTGTCACGACTGGAAAAGTTCCTGCAAAGTTCTTAAGGAATTTACAAAGCCTTTTGGATGCGAAGAAAGACTATGACGCGGGCAAGCTGACTAAGACTGATGTTGAGAAAGCTAAGAAAGAGTCAGGCGAGCTGTTCAGGTATCTTGTCGAGTATATGCAAAGGGCCAGAGCGAGGGATCTTGCACGTGCCAAGATTAAGATCAAGCACGGCGAGAAGATTGCTGAAATCACTTTGTTAGGCAAGACTGCGTTTATCATTCCGGATCTTGGCGCGAAGGAGCAGAAGCTGCAGAAAGCGGCGATCAAAGCGGACGGTTCTTTATCCGGCCCTGAGTCCTGCTCGTTTGAAGAGCTTGAGAAAGCTTTGGCTAAGCTTGCTGTACCCGAAAGGGTTGCATTCGGCACAGCATTCTTCGAGAGCCTGAAGAAGATTTTTGGAGAGTATGAAGTGCTGTTTTAGTTTTTTATTTTTAATCCAATGGACTTTTAACAGAAATGTTTTTTGTTACATGCGTGTAAATTTGTGTAGTCTCTAGCCGTGAATGCCCAAGTAGTTTTTGTATTACTCGGGTATCTGTTCCTTTTTCAAGCAGGTGCGTTGCGAAACTATGGCGCAATATATGGGGGTGGACATTTTTGAGGCCGACTCTTTTTGCTGCCTGCTCTACTACTGCCTGTATGCTCTTGGTTGAGTATTTTCCGTTTCTTCCTTTCAGTACGTATCCCTCCGAGACACAGAGCTGCTTAAGAATCAATCTTGCTTCTTTTGGCAATAGCGTAAGCCGGTCTTTCCGTCCCTTGCCCTGCTTGACAAGGATATTATTGGGCTGTATATGTTCAACTTTCAGGTTTCTGAGCTCTGCTAATCTTAAACCTGCACCATAGAGTAAAACCAGAATAAGTTTATGTTTAGGATTTACTGTATTGTTAATCATCTTGCGTATTTCTTCCTGCGACAATACTTTTGGGATTTTCTGCGCTCTTTTTGGCATTATCTTAGAAGGCTTTTCGCCTTTAAGCTTAAGGTAGAACCGTATTGCATTTGATGCGAGCCTGACTGTGTTTGTATCTTTTCCTTGTTTGATCATTGAGAGACAGAATTCCATATAGCTTTTACCAGATTCCAAGAATTTCTTAGCCCAGAACCTATACGCCTTGCTCGTCATCCTGCTATACCCTTTCATCAAGCAAGCATTATCGATCAATTCCAGCTCCTTTTCCATAACAAAGAACTAAACGCCCGAATCATTAATATTGGTAACTCCTATTTCCCCGTAACCCTTCCGGTTACATCCGAATTAACTCCATGAAATAGGAGTTCTGCGCAATTTTTCCGCATGTGATTATTTCGTGATTAACAATGATGAGTGTTCGCACATTCGTGCCTGAATTGCTTTTTTGCTATGCGGAAAAACTGTCCCTTCGGTCGCTTCGT
>JAHWHO010000060.1 GCA_019323255.1 Candidatus Woesearchaeota archaeon | reverse complement strand
TGGGCTTGCCAAGCTTCATAATAACAAAACCCTTCCTCTCAAGACTCTCAAGAACATCATAACTTCTGGATCTGGGCACATTAGCCATATCAGACAATTCACCCGCAGTAGCAACGCCCCTCGACAGCAATGCAGCCCATATCTTAACTTCGTACAAGTTCAAAGAGAAATAACGCCTTAATTTGCTCAAAAACTCATCTTTCACGATCATAAACACCCTCCCCCCTTTTTCGCACAACACGCGTTTTTGTTATCTTCATGAGGTAAACGCAATTAATATTAAAAGCTTTTGGTTTGCCATCACCCCGCAGTCATTGTAAAAGGCGATTTTATCGTCGACAAACAAAAACCTAAACCAGTGCGTAAGGGACACCACTTCCGAGTAAGTTTTTGGAGTTACTACAGATATTTAAACATTTATTGAGTAGAAAGTAGGCTACAAAAACTAATTGTATGATAACTTATATCGCAGCAGTGCGCCTATACCCCCGAGACCGTCCAGCTTCTTTCCCGCAGTATGCTTCGACGATACCAATACAATGGCGCCTTTCTGGGCATCCACATGGTGCATAAGTTCCTCTAAATCAGAAAAAGTTTCTTGCAGCCTAAGATTCTGAATCAAGCCGTCAGTGACGAGAAGAGTGTCAATTGCACCTGCAAATGCTGCATTCTCTACATTTTTCATGCCATAACAAGCAGGGCCGTTTTTTGCAATCGTCCCAAGCAGCTTTTCCACAAATGCAGTCTCTCTAGCAACCCTGTCCTGCTTCAAAGCAGTGCTGATCTCTTCCCGTTTCAAAACTTCGTCGACAGCAGAAGCACCGACAGAAGAGCATGTCGCCATCGTAATCTTCTTCTTCAATTCAGGATTATTGAGAACTTTCACAAACTCATCCTTCCAGAAAGCAGGACTAGCGACGATAATATGATCAAGCCCGTATCTCTTATCGTACTCCTCAAGCTGCTTGATGATCGCAGGATAGAAAGAAGACTTTGAAGATTCATCAAGATCCTTCTTCGCAACATCCCCCTTGAGCTTGCTCAGAATCTCATAGCCCTGGCGCTTCACCAGCGCAAATACCGCCTCCTCCCTGTCAAAACAACAAATAAGAATTTTCGCTCGCGTCTCGCACGCCTCCTTCAGGCGGTCTAACTGATAAGAAAACCAATGAGACTTTACGATCGTAAAAGTATCATTAGGCTCGATATTGAAAGTATGATAAGCACCCCTTGGAACATCTTCAGGCCCGTCGATAATCTTTCCTGTGGCGCGAAATGATGATTCTGTGAATTCTGTTTTTTCTACTTTTATTGCGAGAAAAACTCTCTTTCTATCTGCACTTTTTTCCGTCGCCTGCACCTTCCTCAAGGTAACCCCCTTGATAATGTCAGAAGGCTCAACAATCTGGGAAATGTACCAAACATCCTCGGGAGACTCTACAGTAAGCTTAACCTCGCCATACTTCAGATCCTTATGTAGGATTTTCATGGCACAAAGGAGTTGTTGTTAGAATAAAAGATTATTGAAAATAGGGGGCCTTTTTGTTATCTGAGATCAAGCAAATCCCGGTAATCAAAGAAATGGAACCGCTTCTTGCCAACATTGCGGATAACCCTGTTGAAATTATCAGGATCCCTCAATGTGGCCGGCTTCCACGAATCATATTTTTTGGTATTCGCAAAGCCGTTATAGTCGCTCAAAGTCCAGCAGTCCATGTCGTCGAAGCCGTAATTATCCGGCTCGAGCGAATCATATGGGTTTTCATTCGCAAGCCTGTTTAAATCGCCACGGCGCAGCTTTTTCAAAACGGACTTAGCAGATGATGCAGTAATCGGATCGTAGGAATCAAACGAGTTGGAATTGGCAAAGCGGTTGTAAGCATCCAAGGAGATGCAGTTGTATTTTTTGAATGCAAAATCAGACTGCTCAATTCCGTCAAATGGGTTGCGATCAGCATATGATATCGAGTTTTCCCTATCAATCTCATCAGCGTACCAGAATACCTGATAAGCGGAAGCAAAAGGAACACACAACAACAGCAAAATCAGAAAATATCTCATTCAGCACCCGAACGAAATGTACTTAGAATTCCAGTTGCAGGGCCGCCAACTGCCCCATGAGCTAACATATGGCCTGCGATATGAATAATCCCAACCCTGGTTTACAGTTTCCCGCTCAAGATCATAGGCATAATCAAAATACCTCGTTCTGGAATAATCGTCATATGCAGCCGCATGCCGGTAGCCTGAGGATGATGAATGACCCTGCTCAGATTCTGTATACGACACGCGCTCAGAAATCTTCTCATAAGTCGAGTCATACCATGCCAGAGCAGGTAATGACACTATGGCCAGACATAAAATAAATGCGATTAACTTCATCTTACCACCCATTGATGAGTAGTGAACCAGAGTATAAAAGCATTGTTATGATGCACCCCACAAGTTTTTCTTGACAATACAGCGAAATGTTTATAAGTATATATACGAAGAATCTTATTAATAAAAACAGGTGATCAAATGAGAAAAGGCCAGTCAGCTAGCGGTGCATCAGCGCTCATAGGCATCATGACATTAATATTCATATTCTACATAATATTCCTGCCTCCAAGCGAAAGGCAGGAACTGCTGCAGGAAGGCGTCACGGAAGAAGGGGGGACTGCTGTGCAGACAGGAACGCTGCTCAGGGAAATTCCCGGAAAAATATCCTTTGTAGAGCAGGAAGTATTTGACCATCTTATACCAAATATTGCGCTCGTTGAAACAAAATACGCGGCAATACTCGGAAGAGAAAGCCCATTCACGGTAAAGAAAAGCATCTGGGGTGAGGACACAAAAAGCTTCAGATTCAACATCGATGACCTGGAAAACACAGAAAATGTAATGCTGAACTTCCAGGTGCTAAAAGGCAAAGGAGTTCTTCACATAGAATTAAACGGCGAGACGATATTCGAGAACACTGTACAGATACAAAACCCGCCGCCGATACAACTGCCAAAAAACCTCTTACGGGATACAAACGTGCTGTTCTTCAAAGCGATGGGCGGCATAATGGAAGGAAAAGAATACAGCTTAACAGACGTAAAAATCCTCGGCGACATAACAGACAAAAGCGCGCAGGAAGCAACAAACACATTCAGAATCACAGACACAGAATACGACAATCTCCGGATGAGCTATCTCGACTTCTATCCGATATGCGACCAGACAGAAGCAGGAATCATGAGAATATACGTCAATGGAAAAGTAGTCTATTCTGCGGTGCCAGCATGTGAAAGCCCGAACAGGCAGGAATTATATCTTGAGGACCTGAGATCAGGAAAAAATACAGTAATTTTCGAAATTGACAAAGGTGCATTCAGAATTGAGGATATAAGAGTAAGAAACTCCGTAGAGCCGACAAAAGCATTCATCGATTTCTTTGATATCAGCGATACATTGTATGACCAAGTCGTAAATGGAGAAGCCAGCGTAGTGCTCAAAATAGAATTCGTCGATGAAAGGGACAGGAAACAGGCAGAAGTAAACATAAACGGGCGTTTGGACGCAATAGACCAATACAAAAGGGAATACGAACGGGAAATAAGCAATATTGTCGGTGAAGGAAACAACTACATCGAGATACTTCCGCTTACTGATTTGAATATCGCCAAGCTGGAAGTGAGAGTTGAGTAGAGATGGGCTTAAGAGATTGGCTCGGCGCAGAAGCCACTGAAGAAGAACAAGAGAAAGCAAGAAACTTCTGGAACATGACTAAAACGCAGTGGAACCTGCTGACTAAAGAAGAGAAAAAAGAATACATTGGCGGCTACAAGCGAAGAGACAGACTTGATAAAGAGAGAGCAAGAGTGGCTGCCGTACGCGAGCGCAGAACACAAGCCATGCTTAAAGAAGCAGAGGAAGCAAGACTCTCAAAAAAACCTGCGGCAAAAAGGCCTCCTGCGCCTGAAGAGCCTGCCGGGCCGAAAGTGCGCATGAACTTTCTAAGCAAAGGCCGGCCAGTATGGAGCCCGGGACAAGCAGGTGCAGCAAGCGGATTAGGACCGCAACCTCAAGCAGACATTGGCGCAAAAAATCTCGCAGAACCTGAAGAAGAAAAAGCTCCGAGCGCACCCGGCAAGACAAAAAAAGCACTCGGCTGGATCTGGCATAAAGTCCTTTGGAAAGACGTTCATCCTGTAGAAGGCGATGTCAGGATGCAGAACATGATTGCTCTCGGCTGGCGCTCGCTAATACTTGGACTCGCATTCTGGGGACTCAATCAAATCAAACAGTTCTTTGCAGGAACATTTGCAGAAAGAATCTTTATCTGGATTCTTGCGCTTGTATTCCTTGCATTCATATTCTGCATAATAAGAATCATCGGCTTAACTGGCGAAAAAGGAATGAAGTTCGCGAATGGAATCATGGGTGCTGCATTGCTAATCGCGGGAGTTCCTATACTAATATTCGCACTAAAAATCATAAAAGACATCGCAGGGATAGTGATTCCTGAGACAGGGCCTGCAGGCGGCATTGTAATGTTCATATTTCTGATAATTTTAGGAGTATATGTCTTCGCATCTCCACAATTTGCCTTGGCCAGATTCCTGCTAATACTTGGATATGTGGCAATGATCCTACTACTTATTTTCTGGCCGGGAATTTACGGGCCGGACCAAGCAGCAGGCGACATGATGAAAGAAATCGGTGACGGATTCAAATATGTCTGGGAAGTAATCAACGACTCTATAGGGCTTTCAGGCACATATGAACGTGCGATTGCGCTCGCGTCAGGAGACTGGTATACCGGACAAGTAGATGAGAATGCATTACGCAATCTGGGAGTGGAAATAGACCGCGTGAAAGCAGTCGGAGACATATTCTACACAGATGAAAATATACAGGCATACGCTGTAATAACAGCAGAGGCATTAGAAGATAAAGCAGTCACGATAGCACTCACCTGCTATGCCAATGACAAAGACGTTTATGGGCTCGTAAACAACAAACCAGCCTATACACTTTCAGTTCAAAGACTTGAAAAAGCTGAAGCGGACTGCACAATTCCTGCAGAAGACCTTGAACTTGGAGAGAACAAGATATACTTTGAAGCAGACTTCAATTTCACAACACAATCATACTTCAAAACTTGGTATATGAGACGAGACATAAGAAGAGAATACGACAGGCAGAACATTGATCCATTTGAAGAAGCAAAAATAGAAGACAGAGAACCGGTCTCAAAATACACCCAAGGGCCAATCTCAATAGGCATAGGAACACAGATGACGCCGCCGATAAGCCTTGATGCAGGAGTTGGAAGCGGGCCGACATTTGGGGTCAACTTCGAGAATAAATGGGACGGAGAGCTTGGAGCGATGAAAGAAATCGTGCTTGTTGTGCCAAGAGGGATGACGATAACTTCGATAAACAGCGAGGAGATTAGGACTGCAAAGCAGAAAAAAGTCGCAATCCCTGAACTTGAAATGCCTGATGAACTAAGAGACAGGGCAAGAAGTGAAGGAGTCCAATGCGTACCTTCAACAACAGATACGTACTGCCTGCTTGAAGGAGATTTGCTTGAAGACATACTCGGGACCGAAGACCAGATAAGAACAATGAGGATAAGCACAGAGGTGGACACGAGCGAGTTCCTCGCGCAAAATGGCGGGGAAGCGCTAATGAAGTCAGGCAGGATAGGAATAACAGCAAGATATAATTACGTGCTCAAGAAAGGAACAGAAGTGAGGGTGGAAAAATTAGAAGACTAATAATACTGATGATGGTTGTAATCGCGGGCTGCCAATTCCTGCCGCAGCAAACCACAGGACCTGAATTTTATACAGGGACAGAAGGTCTTGAAATACAGCTGATGCCGCACAACCAGCAAGTCTTCGAACTAATGCCGTTCCAACTACAGTATAGGCTTAGGAATAAAGGCGTGCATAATGTTGTAATGTACAATGGGAATAAACCCTCTGCACCCACAGAAGGGCTTGTCACAATCCAAACTGAGCCCAGATACATCACCGTGCTTAATCAAAAATCAGACCCTGACTTTTTTACACAAAACCCTTACCAATTACTAGGCAAATCAAGAGAGCTCCCAGCAGGCAGCGAAGCAAGAGTGTTCTACGAACTGCAGGCAACAGAAACGCTCAAATCAGAAGGTGTCTCAAAAAGAGCAACACCAATACTGCTTAGAGCCTGCTACCCTTATAAAACAACAGCTACAACGGAAGTATGCATAGACACAGACCCGTTTAATGAGAATCCCGCAAAGCCATGCATGGCAGGAGTGGAACTGCTCAAAGGCGGCCAAGGGGCACCGGTTGCAGTAACATCTGTAGAAACAAGGATGACAAGAGACGGCGAAGGAAACTACAAGCCTTACTTTGACATCTTGCTTGAGAATGTCGGAGGCGGGCAAGTACTGAACAAGCAATATATACGTGATTTCTGCAAAGGCGCACTTGGAACAATCGATACACAGCTGTTCAACCTCGCAGATGTTACAGTCAGGCTCAAAGGTGTAGAAATGGACTGCGGCGAAGACAATACAATAAGAATAGATCCCTTAGAGCCGACAATGCTAAGATGCAAGCCAACGAAAGAACACACTTACACAAAGGCAGACGGCACATTCAACACATTCATAGAAATAGAGATAGACTATGGATATACTACGACTGCAAGCACGAATGTAGATATAGTTAGCTTGTCGTAGTATACGGCATAATATTTAAAAAGGAAAAAGAGAAATATGACATATATGCGAAAAAGAGCGGTGATTGCGCTAGCTTTGGTGATAGCATTAGCAGGATGCCAATATGTTGGCATTGGAGAACAACAAGAAGTGGTTGGAGCTGGCGCAGAAGGCCTGGCAGTACACTTTCTAGAAGATACTCCTCCACCAATAGCTTATGCACCTGGAAAGATGCTGATAATGCTGTTAGTGGAGAACCTGGGAACATATGATGCGAATGAAGGCAGCATCTACCTTAGCGGATTTGATCACTCAATACTACAGTTAAGCGCGCCAAGTGGTAAGATTCAAGAAAAAGCATCAGACAGAGAAGCAAGAGCAACAAGAACCATCGGCGTATTGCCTGGACGAAATGAATATACAACTACGGGCGGAACGAATATTGTCGACTATAAGGATGTCACACTGGGCTCCCTTAGCGATTACAATGTAGACAAGTACAGCTCCATAATACTTGCAACAATGTGCTACAAATATGAGACAAAGGCAGCGACAGAAATCTGCCTTGACTTTGAGCCATATGGGGCTGCAAGAGAGCAAAAAATATGCGTGCCCCAGAACAAACAGCTTGGAACGCAAGGCGCGCCAATATCAGTGCCCCTTGTCGAAGTTGAAGCGGCGCAGGGACAGACCCACTTAAGAATTCATGTGAAGAATGCAGGTGGAGGAACAGTATTTGATGAGAAAGAAATGGACAAATGCAGCCCTTACAATCCGGAAGGCCTCAGCTATAGAGAGGTGGACATGATCACAATAGATGACATATACATGCTTGGCGGCAGCATAAAAGAAGACTGCAACCCTTCAAAGCAGGTAAGATTAAATAATGGAGAAGGTATAATATACTGCAGTATTAAAAAAGACGCCAAAAGTGCGGTAGGAACTGAGTTCGTCACACCATTAAGCGTACAATTATCATATGGTTACAGGCAAACAACCATGAAACCAATTGAAATTAGAAAAGCAGGGTGATAAAATGAGAAAGATAATAATTTTCGCCATCCTTGCGGTGGCATTATTCGGATGCGAGGCCGGAACGACAGGCCAGGAAGTAGCAATAAGCAGCCCATTTATCGGAGGAAGCCAGGGACTGGACTTCCAATGGTTTGATGTCAGAGATGTCGTGTTTGATGTGAAAGATCCATTCGATATCGTGCTGCAGGTAGACAACAAAGGAGAATGGGAAGTTGGTGCGAGCCAAGCACAAATCACGCTTAGCGGAATAAACCCCTCAGACTTCCAGCAAAGTGCCGCGAATATGAAACAAGACTTTGGCCCAATATTTTCAACCAGAAAAACGCTTGAAGGACAAGTCATTTCAGGAGAAGTGATCTACCCGGAGTTTAAAGGCTTCGAACATGCAAGCAAAGTGGCTGCGAGCGTCCAATACCCTCTAAGAGCAGACTTATGCTATGACTACGGAACTGAAGCGATCAGCAAGTTCTGCATAAGGGAAAACCTAAGAAACCCAAGAGCAGGAGGCATATGCGAGCCAACAGGATCAAAGCCAGTATATTCCAGCTCAGGACCAATACAAGTGCAGAACGTGATGCAGACAGTCAGGGGAACAAACAAGATCGGGCTTACATTTGATGTCGTCAATGTCGGCGGCGGAGAAGTGTACCAGCAACAAATGAAATGCGACCATAACAACAGAGCGATAAAGAACAAAGTGCATGTTAAAGTTGACTCTGCGCTCGGAACACCAGACTGCTTCGCGACCTCAGCTACGCCCGGGAAAGGCACATCCGCAAGTGAAGGAGATGTGACTTTATACGGTGGAAAGAAAACGATAACATGTGAGATGACTCCAACAACACGCGCAGACTTTGAACAGATATTCACCATAGAACTGCGATACGGATATGAAGACACCATACAGACATCGTTTACAGTAAAGCCAGAAGCGATGGCATATCCGGGAGAAGTTCCAGAAAAGAAATAATTTCTTTTTCTATTTTAATTTTATAAACTGAGCCAGTAATGCTTCTAATTGTACGAATTCATCGCTTCCCTCTACAAGACGGAATTCGAATTCGCCGCACTTGTCGATAAGTTCAACCTTAGAACGGCCGTCGATGTCGAGATTCCAGATCTCTGACTGTATCTGCTTGATTAGATCAACACCAGAGAGGCCATAGCGAAGCATGACGTCCAATAAACCATCCCGGGCCTTAGTGAACTCGCCCTTCAAAGCCAAGTCGAGAATTCCCTTGATCTCAGCAGGACGCGCAACAGAAGCCATCTGGTAAATCAAATCAGCAGTAATTTCCTTGCTCACAACACTACAGGACTGCAGGATATTAGTAACACGCCGCGAGTCCCCATGCGCAACATCAACAAGCGCCTTCAACGCATCATCAGAGAGCGCAAGACCCTCATTCTTAGCCAAGGTCTTTCCCAAATCTAGCAAATCCTCTTCAGCAAGAGGGCGAAACCTGAAAACGGCACAGCGCGACTGAATAGGATCAATGATCTTCGAGGAATAATTCGCAGCCAGCACAAAACGGCATGTGGAAGTATAATTCTCCATCGTCCTCCTCAAAGCCTGCTGAGCCTCTTTAGTGAGAGCATCACACTCGTCTAGGAAAATAATCTTGAATGGAACATCGCCCAGAGCTTTCGTGCGCGCGAAATCCTTAACCTTAACACGCACAACATCAATTCCGCGCTCATCTGATGCATTCAATTCAAGGAAATTATCACGATAATTCTCACCAAAGAAAGCACGTGCGATGACTAATGCTAAAGTAGACTTGCCTACCCCCGCAGGTCCTGCAAACAAAAGATGAGGCAGATTCTTCTGCTCAACAAAAGCACGAAGCTTAGAAACAATGTTCTTATGGCCCTTCAAATCATCAAAAGTCTTAGGCCTGTATTTTTCTGTCCAAATTGAGCTCATGCTAAGCTAAACCCCCAATAAGCAGTATAAAAAGTTATCTTAAACGATATCCTCTTCGCTAATAACCAAGAAGTCACCCATAGCAATAACCGCGCTAAATGGTATCAACAAATCACCAGACTTGCTCTTCTCCAACTCAAGCTTGTCGCAGTAAGCGGTAGGGCTTTTTAACACAACATGCAAAAGCTCACCACTCTTAACTTCAAAGATAATATCACCAACCTCTCCAAAGCGCTTACCCGACTTGCTGACAACCGTCTTGCCAACGAGCTGCTTTGAGAACTTTTTTTGCTCATCCATCACGATCACCTAGTATAATTTTGATGAGAAATCTCGAGTAAGAGGTTTATATAAAGTTTTCGCAAGGAAAAACTAGAGATTTCTTTTGCAGTATTCACAAGTCTCCCTGCCACAGCCTTTAGGTGGGGTCTTGGACTCTAAAAGGGCCATGCAGGCATCCCTGGTGGAATGCACCCACTCTTCAAGGAAAGGATTCATGGTAACTTCCCTTTTCATATCCGCATCAATATAGTGCACAACCGCCTTGTTAACGGCCGTGCCGAAATGCTCTGCGAGCATAAGCATGTAACATGCAACCTGCATCCTGTGGGTATCCCAGACTCCCTCATCAGGCGGCTTGCCGCTCTTAAGCTCAACTGGAATGACCCTGTCAGGATGGCACTCAAGCCTGTCAACCCGCCCAGAAAGCTCCAACGCCTTAACAGAATACTCAGACTTCACTTTTGGCGACAGTTCTGCGTAAAGATCCTCCCCATACAGCCCTGCATCAAGCAAAGCAGATACTGGCGCAACGCGGGACTTAACCTCAAACTCGACAGCAGGAAGGCACAAGCGGAACGCATCAACAAGCGGGAGCTGTACAGTTCTCAGCCTGTTTGAAGAAGCACGCACAGCATCACGAAGAAACTTAACAAAACATGTGCGCAGGACGGAATGAACATCAGAACCCGGCAAAAGAGAACAGATAATATCTTTTTCCCTATCGGCAATCATCTCGTAAACCTTGTGCTTAATTGAACCGAGAACAATAACATCTTTCGGCGGCAGTGCCTCCTTCAGCACATAATGCACAAAAAACTGTCTCGGGCAATGAATGTAGGAACTTAATGCAGAGACTGAAATCATGGTCAAACAAACATAATAAGACATTAAAATAGCTTACGAATTAATGTCCAGTGGGGGTGTAGAATATCTGCAGTGAAAAAACTTAAATACCGCAAACAGAGAAAGGATACTATGGACAAAAGATTTGATCTTGTAAAGCGCAATACACAGGAAATAATCACAGAAAAGGAGCTGAAAAAGCTATTAGAGCAGAAGAAACAGCCAACAGTGTATCTTGGAATCTCAATAACAGGAACGCCGCATATAGGCTACTTCGTGCCCGTCACAAAAATGGCTGACTTCATGAAAGCCGGATTGAAAGTCAAACTGCTCTTAGCAGACGTGCATGGCGCACTCGACAATACTCCCTGGGACTTATTAGAGAAGAGATACGCGTACTACAGCCTAGTCATACCATTATTGTTTGAAGCGATAGGGGCTGATCCTTCTAAGCTTGAAATAATCAAAGGGTCAGACTTCCAGCTAAAAAAAGACTACATGTTTGACCTGCTGAAAATGTCAACGTACGCGAGCGTGAGAGACTGCACAAAAGCAGCATCAGATGTAGTCAAGATGGGTGACAGCCCGAAACTATCGGGACTTATCTACCCGATAATGCAATCATTAGATGAGGAATACCTCAAAGCAGACATACAGTATGGCGGAAATGACCAAAGGAAAATACTCGTATTTGCGAGAGAGAACTTACCCAAACTCGGATACAAACCAAGAGTGGAAATACTCTCGCCATTAGTGCCCGGGCTCACTGCATCAGGCAAGATGAGCAGTTCGGAAGCAGGCAGCAAGATAGATCTTCTGGACGATGAGAAAACAGTCGCGGACAAAATAAACAAAGCTTACTGCGAACCCGGCAAAACGGACAATGGCATACTCGCATTCGCAAAGTATGTAATAATGGTGCATAAGCAGGACAAAGGAGAAAAGCTTCTCATTGAAAGGCCGGAAAAGTTCGGCGGAAATCTCGAGTACGAAAGTTATGCTGCGCTGGAGAAAGACTTTAAGGAAAAGAAGCTTCACCCACTGGACCTCAAGAAAGCGATAGCAAAAGAGGTCAACAAACTGCTGGCGCCATTGCGAAAACATGCAAAAGAAGCGCAGAAAATCAGAAAACAGGCATATCCTTCTAAATAGCAACATTTAAAAACCCATATTTAAGGAAAAAAGGCATGGCGGACAATGTTGCATACAGCTACACAGCCCATGTAAACGGACTCGAGGAAGAAAACAGACTACTTAGAGACAGCCTTGACAACCAGGAAAGAGAGATAGAAACCCTAAGAAAACAGCTTGAAAGATACCAAAAGCCTCCTCTAGTAGCATGCGAAGTGAAGACAAAGATCGACAACCACATACTCGTAAGACTGCCAAACGGAAACGAATTTCTCGTGGAGAACACAGCAAATGAAGATCTTGTAACAGGCGATACTGTGCTTGCAGAGCAGAAAAACCTCACAATCGCCAAGAAAATACAAAAAACAAACAAGTTTGATGCAGAGAAGTTCGTAATTATAGAGAAACCAAGCACAAAATGGGAAATAATCGGCGGTTTAAAAGAACAGGAAAGAGACATCAAAGAAGTCATTGAACTTCCGCTGCTGAAACCTGACCTGTTCAAGAAGATCGGAATAGAACCTCCTAAAGGAATCCTGCTTCACGGCCCGCCCGGAACAGGAAAGACACTACTGGCAAAAGCAGTAGCCGCAAGCACGAAAAGCACATTCATAGAAATAACAGGAAGCGAGCTCGTCCAGAAATTTATCGGCGAGGGCGCAAAACTGGTGAAGGAGATCTTCCAAATAGCCAGAGACAAAGCACCAAGCATAATCTTTATCGACGAAGTAGATGCAATAGCGTCAGTAAGAATCGATGTAGGAACAAGCGGCGAGAGGGAAGTGCAGAGGACGTTCATGCAATTACTGGCTGAGATAGATGGGTTCAAGCCGCTGGATGACGTGAAAATCATTGGGTGCACGAACAGGAAAGATATTTTGGATACTGCAGTTACAAGACCAGGAAGACTGGACAGACTGATCCACGTTCCCGTCCCGAATGAGGAGGGCAGGAGAGAAATATTCAAAATCCACACAAAAGATATGAAAATAGCGAAAATAGACTTTGACAAGATAATCAAAGCTATGGACAATTTCAGCGGCGCAGAAATCAAAGCAGTAGCGACAGAAGCAGGCTACCATGCAATAAGAGCAGATAGATCAAAAGTGACTGAAAAAGATTTAATAGCCGCGATAGAAAAAGTCAGACAGGCAGAAATCGAAGATGATGATTATCTGAGGATGTTTGGTTAATACTCACTATGCCCTCATCAATAAAGGAAATATCTTTGGAAGCTGCTGCGGAAATAAGTTCTAAAGTGCCAGAGTTTCCAAACTATAGCAAAGAATGGTTCCAAAACAGAATCGGCAAAGAAGAACCATTCATAATAGGTGCGTACATTAACGATAAGGCAGCGGGCTACCTTGTTGGGTTTGACAAATACCATGACGGCTCCTTTTACGTCGATATGGTTGGCGTGATTCCTGAATATAGAAAAAAAGGAGTGCTAACTGCACTGATGAATTACCAATACAACTGGGCGAAAGAAAACGGATTCAACAAAATAAAGATCATAACAAGAAATAATCGCAGAGAAATGATAATGTTTCTTGCAAAAGAGGGGTACATGTTTACTGAGATCATACCTAAAGAGAATGTTGAAGAGAATAGGATTTGTTTGGCAAGAAATCTTTAATACTTCTTCCTAATCCTGCAATCGACACAAACACGGTAAGTTCTCACTGCGTGCTGGCCGCATTTGACAACATCTAAGACTTTGCAGGAGAACCCCGCCTTATTGCAAGCATCCTTTACTCTTTTTGCAGCTTCTTTGAACTCATCTTCATGCGCAAAGTCGTAAACATGCAGGAAAGCAGAAGCCTTTGCGACCTTGACGACACCACCGATCAATGTAGAACCTTCCTTAGGTGCAGGAAGAAAAATACGGTCAAACTTGGTTTTCAGTATGCCCGCGCTTTCCCTTACATCACCTTTATGCACTTCAACGTTCTTAGTTTTGTTTAACAATACATTCTCTTCGGCATACTTGTGCGCAGCAGGATTAAGCTCTATCCCCGCAATACTTTTTGCTTTAGAGTGCTTGGAAAAAACAATAGGGAAAGGCGCAACGCCTGAACAGGCGACATAAACGGCCTCTTTAGGCTTGATTAGTGAAGAGGCACGAAGTCGCTCATGGCTTAATCTGGGCGAGAAATAACAAGTCTCAACATTCAGTTTGAAAATACAGCCAGATTCTCTGTGAGTAGTAACGAGGCGATGTTCCCCTGCGAGGATTTCCAGTTTTTGCCGACGATATTTTCCCACATGTCCGCCAAGCTTGCATGCAACAACCTTGATGTTCTTAAGAAGCCGGAACAAAGTTGCTGCAATCACTTTCTTTTTCTTTTCCAGGCCTTTCGGAATTTCAATAATTGCAATATCGCCGATGACATCAAAGCTGGCGCGCAGCAAAGAAAGCTCTGCTTTGGTCAGTTTTCCCTTAAGTGCATCGCGCAAAGTTACCATCAAAAATCACCCAATGTGGCCTGGCTCTTTTCGGGACAGAGCACGTCAAGAGTCTTATCGACACGCTCAGGACTGAAATCATTATCGTCTACAAGAAACTTATAAAGCGCCTTCCTGTCAATTGGCTTCCATTCGAGCTCGTACTTATCAGTCGTCTTCATATTGTGGAACGTGTCAAGAACTTCTTTCCAGCCCACGTCATCCGCAAGCTCCACAGAAGCGAACAAAGACTCTGCAGTCTTGTGCTCTTTCACAAGCGCCAGCCCTTTCTTAGGACCAATTCCTGCAACACCTTTAGGATTATAATCCGTGCCGACCAGAATCGAGAGCCAGATTAATTTCTCCCTGTCAATATCAAGCTTCTTCAGAGTTTCCTTAAGATCAACAATCTTAGGCTCAACGGTAGTGTAAGCAAACTTACCAGGAAGTTTTCTTTTTCCTTCGATCGAAAGGTTTTGTATCAGCCTTGGAGTGCCGTACAACAGGCTGTCAAAATCCTGAGACGCAACAGCCCAAGCATCTCCCTTGCGCAC
>JAHWHO010000059.1 GCA_019323255.1 Candidatus Woesearchaeota archaeon | reverse complement strand
TGCGGAAGCGGCTGGCTTCTGGACAGAATAAAAAAAGGAGGTGCCGCATATGTCGAGGGCTGCGAGCCAAGCCAGAACAATATTGATCTCGGGCAAAAGTTACATCCTGATATTATTATTCACAAGGCCACGCTCGAATCTTTTACGCCAACAATGCAGTATGATCTTATCACTGCTGTTATGGTTTTCGGTCATATCGAGGACTTAGATACAGCATTTACAAAACTCTATTCCATGCTTAAACCGGGTGGCCAGTTCCACATAGTTACTCATGATTATGATTACAATAAAATGAAGAGATACAAGTACGATGTGCAAATCGAAGAGCTGAATGAAGATTCTTATGTAACTATGACTAAACGAAAGTTTGGCAGCATTGCAGATATTGTAAGAAAAGTTAAAATGCTTAAGGAAGCTGCAGAAAAAGCAGGCCTTACCTTTATTGAGGATATTCCAATGTATCCGACTGAAAGGCTAATGAAAACTGCTCCGCATTATGAGGCTTCGCGAAATGTTGTGCTTACACATTTTCTAAGGTTCAAAAGCGAAAAGTACTAGCAAACACACTAACCCGTTTAAACCCTATTTTCCTCTGATCTTTCATGACCTTTTGGAGCAAAGTCAACCAGTTGCTTAGGAGAGCAGACATTATCGTACTAGTTGGCGATGCGAGGGTTCCAGAGCAGTCTATGAACACTGAGTTGATTAGCAAACTGGACAAGGCAAAGAAAAAGTACGTAACAGTGTTCAACAAAGCAGACCTAGTTACGGCAAAGCAAAGGGCGGAAATAAAGAAGCTCTTTCCGAAAGCTTTGCTGGTCTCTGCTACCGAGCACAAAAATACTATGACGCTGTTAAGAAAACTAAACGCTGTCGCAAAAGGCGAAGAAGCAGTTGTAGGCATTGTAGGCTATCCTAATACTGGAAAATCTTCAATCATCAACGCAATTAAAGGCCGTGCATCCGCGCCAGTTAGCAGTGTTGCAGGATACACTAAAGGCCTCCAAATAATCCGGGTCTCTTCAAAAATAAGGCTGATAGACTCTCCGGGAGTCATCCCATTCTCAGAGCATGACGATTTTCTATTGGCTTTTCTTTCTGCAAAGAACCCGGAAAAGCTAAAGGATCCTGAAGGGGATGCGATGCAGTTGATTGAAGCTCTTGACGGGAAAGTGGAAAGCTATTATGGCATGGATAAAGATGCAGATGTTGAACAGGTTTTAGAAAACATTGCGATAGAAATCAAAGCTTTGAAGAAAGGAGGCGCTCCTGATACTAAGCGTGCCGCTGTTGATATTCTAAGAAAATGGCAAAAAGGAAAAATAAAAGCATAAAAATCCTTTTGGATTTCTGCCAAGCTGTGCAAATTAAGAAAATGCACCGGCGCCGAATATTGGCGCCCTGTTCACATCCTCAACTTTGACGACAACAGCTTCCTCAGTTTTGTGTCCGCCGGTGTCTTCCGCGATTATTGTCACGGTATGTGTTCCTGAGTCTTCGTACGATGTCTCACGTGTGTTGCTTGTCATCCATCCTTCGTACTTGACCGTGAACTCGTCACCTTCCGGATCACTGACTACTGGACTTAATGTTACCGTTTCGCCTTCTTTCACATCAACATCCTGTATTTCTATTGTCGGCGGCCTGTTTTTTGGCTCAACGATTATATTCACTACGGCCACATCTTCAGCCCTTCCGTCACTTGCGACAATCTTTACGGCATGCTCGCCCGCATCACCGATCTCTGTCTGCCACTTGCCTACCTTGTCCAGAGGCAGCTCAAACTCATATGTTACTGTGTCGCCGTCAGGATCTGTTGCCTCAGGCGCGATCTCTACAAGCTCGCCTTCCTTTACCGTAATATCGCCTATTTCTTTCAATTTTGGCGGCCTGTTGACGTTGGATATTCCTACCGTTATTTCTTTTGAGACTGTGCTTATTCCGTCTGTGGCCTCAATTGTTACTTTGTACGTTCCTGCATCCTTGAATGTGGTTTCTTTTGTATTGGAATTCATCCATCCAAAGTATTTAACCGTGACATTGTCTCCATCTGGGTCCGTGACTGTTGGCTCAAGCTTTACTGTTTCTCCTTCCTCGAATACTAGCTTGTCGCCTATCTGTATTGTCGGCGGCAGATTCTTAGGCCTGACCACTATCAGCACGTCCTGCTGTGCAGTGTTTTTGCCGTCGCTGGCAGTGACCGTGACGACATATTCGCCCGCATCACCTGCATCAGTCTGCCATTTTCCTTGTTTGTCTAAGGGAGAGGTAAACGTATATGCGATTGGATCCCCGTCGGGATCTACTGCTTTAAGGTTTGGAAACTCGACCAATGCACCTTCTGTTACTTCCTTGACGGGCAGTCCTTCTTTTTCATCATCGTTATCTGCCTGCGTTTCATTCACTACTTTCTCAGGCGCAGGTGGTGCTTCTTTCTCTACTGCTTTCTCAGTCTGATTGCCTGTCTCGTTCACAGAATCAAGCGGTTGTTGTATAATACAGCCCGAAAGTAATACTATTGCTATGATCGCCAAAAATATTTTCAGTTTCATTGACACTCCCCCACTTTTGTGTTACTATCCGCAAATACTCAACTATTTTTTAAGCTTTTACATTTTAGAAAATATAGCTTTCTTAATAACCAGCCGGCGAGCATAAACAGCACCGCCAACATAACTATTATGAAACCTGCAATCAGATAATATTCATTCCAGAAGCCAGACGGATAATATTGTATCAGCATGCTGTCTGCAGGAAACTGCCAGTTGCCCTGCGGGAATAAAATATGGTGCATTGCTGTGAATACGCTGTTGAATGGAATTATTGCGCATACGACAAGCATAG
>JAHWHO010000058.1 GCA_019323255.1 Candidatus Woesearchaeota archaeon | reverse complement strand
GATGAAATTGTGATGTGTACCTCTACCAATCCTCAGGATGATATCCTTGTTGACATCGCTGAAATGAAAAAAATATCTTGTTTTAGAGGCAGTGAGGATGATGTTTTGGACAGACTATTCAATGCAGCTAAATCAGCAGGTGCCGACTTTATAGTTAATGTAACTGCAGATAATCCCCTTGTGGATCCGGTTTACATAGATAAGATTATTGAAGTATTTAAGACTAAAAATGCAGATTATGTTACCTGCAAAGATTTGCCTCTGGGAGCATATGCTTACGGGCTTAAAGTTAAAGCTCTTGAAACAGTTATTAAGACGAAATCAGAAACCGACACTGAGATCTGGGGCCGGTTTTTTGAGAATGGAAACATTAAGAAAGTTGAAGTCGAAGTTGAAGAGGATTTAAGACATCCTGAGATCAGATTAACAGTAGATGAACAAGTTGATTTAGAATTAATGCGAAAAATATTTGATAAGCTCCATGTGTCAAAGAATGATTTTGACTTGAAGAAGGTCGTAAGCTTTCTTCTGAATAATCCTCAATTAATGGTAATAAATAAATCTGTAGTCCAGAAGGTGAAATGATGAGCTGGGATCCAATCTGGGAAAAAGTATTTCAAGAGCAGGACTGGGGAAGTTACCCTGAAACTGAACTTGTCAGATTTGCATCACGAATATTTAAAGACGAAAAAAGAGAAAAAAGTGCGATAAAAATATTGGATTTGGGGTGTGGTTCTGGTGCAAATAGCTGGTATTTTGCGCGCGAAGGCTTTTCAGTCTATGCTATTGACGGTTCGCCTACCGCTGTCGAGAAGACTAAAAGAAAATTTGCAAAAGAAGGCTTAACTGGAAACTTTTTAGTTGCCGATTTCTTAAAAATACCATTTCCTGATGATTTCTTTGATTGTGTTGTAGACATAGGATCCATCCAGCATAACGCTTTTGAAAACGTGCATAAAATTGTTTCTGAAATCAAACGAGTCCTAAAACCTAATGGTAAGTTTTTTGGAATGATGATGTTTGAAGACAACAGTTTATCTTATTGGAAAGGCCAGCTGCATTTTTTTAAAGAAAATGAACTAAAAGAGCTCTTCAGAGATTTTGGAGAACTAAAATTAGATTATATCCAGAGAACAGATAATAACCAGAAATATCTGCATCGAACCTGGGAGGTCTTTGCCAGGAAATGAGAACAATAAATATAGCAGGAAGACAAGTTGGGGAAGGCGCACCGTGTTTCATAATTGCAGAAGCAGGGGTCAACCATAACGGAGATATTCGATTGGCAAAAAAGCTAATAGACGCCGCTGTTGAAGCAAAAGTAGATGCCGTTAAATTCCAGACATTTATTGCAGAGGAAGAGGTTACCCAAAAAACACCTAAGGCTGATTATCAAAGTAAGAATTCGGAAGCAGATGAATCATATCAAGACATGATTAAAAAACTTGAATTGGATGAAACAGATCATCGGATTCTAAGAGATTATTGTAGAGAAAAAGGAATAATTTTCTTGTCAACTCCTTCAGAAGAGAAAAGCGCCGAGATGCTTAATAGGCTCGGTGTTGAGGCATTTAAAATAGGATCCAATGATATAGTGACTTTACCGATGCTGATTAAAATCGCGGGATATGGAAAACCAATGATAATGTCCCGAGGAATGGCAACAAAACAAGAAATAGAGGAAGCAATATGTGCTGTTCGATCAGAAGGAAATAATGATATAATAATCCTACACTGCACTTCTAATTATCCTTCAAAAGCCTGCGATCTTAATCTAAGTGCGATAAACCAGCTAAAAAAAGAATTTGATGTTCTTGTAGGGTATTCTGACCATAGTGAAGGACTGGACGCGCCTGTAATTGCAGCGCTGCTTGGTGCAGTTGTGATTGAGAAACACATAACTTTAGACCGCACTCTGCCCGGCCCAGATCAATCGTTTTCAATAGACCCTGCTGAGCTAAAGCAAATGGTTGAAGAGATAAGAGCTGTTGAATGCTTATCTGAAGAAGAGAGACAAAAGAAACTGGACTCAATCGAGAACTTAAAAGAAATTCTTGGAAACCCGGATATACAGCCAATAGCATCAGAAATAGAGATGCGCAAATGCACAAGAAAAAGTATCGTGGCCAAGTCTGACATAAAAGCAGGAGATATATTGAGTTTGGATAATATTGCCTTTAAACGTCCCGCATTTGGTATTCCTGCTAATAAGTACCAGGACGTTCTGGGTAAGAAAACACTTACGAATATTGACAAAGATGAACTAATACAATTAGAGAATTTAGAATGAAGAAAATAATTTATGTTACAGGATCAAGGGCGGAGTATGGAGTAATGAAACTCTTATTAAAGAAACTAAATCAACATCCTTCCTTTGAACTCTCTTTGATCGTAACAGGCATGCATCTTGCAGGTGAATTTGGACATACTCTGAAAGATATTGAGAATGACGGCTTTAAGATTGCTGGCATCGTAGATATGGAACGGGCCAATGACACGAATGCAGATATGGCTAAGTCAATAGGCCGCGCGATCATCGGGATTACTAATCAATTAGAAAAAGCCAGACCACATCTAGTGATTCTCGCAGGTGATCGCGGTGAAATGCTTGCAGCAGCAATTGCTGCAGCCAGTATTAACATTCCTGTTGCCCATATTTCTGGCGGAGATATGACGACTGGTGCGACAATCGATGAAAAAATCAGGCATGCAATAACCAAATTATCAGATATACATTTTCCTGCAACCGCCAACAGTGCAAAAAATATTATAGAAATGAAGGAAAATCCAAAATATGTATTCATGGTAGGTAATCCCGGTATCCCTGTTAAATATTCTCTAAGTGATGAAAGAAAAAAGGAGATAGGCAGTAAGTATAAACTAGACCTGAGCCAGCCTATATTGTTGGTAATACAGCATCCTGTTACATCGCAGGTAGAAGAAGCAGAAGTACAGATGAGAGAAACTATGAACGCACTTGAAAACCTACATATGCAAACAATAGTAGTCTATCCTAATTCCGATGCGGGCAGTAGAAATATGATACAAGTCATAAATGAATTTAACTCTCTTGATTTTATTCAAATACATAAAAACATTGTACGAGAAGACTTTTTGGGATTAATGGCATTATGCTCAGTTATAGTAGGTAACTCAAGCTGTGCATTGCTGGAGGCTCCATCTTTTGGCCTGCCTGCAGTCAATATAGGAGTAAGGCAGGAAGGCAGAGAAAGTTCATCTAATGTTATAAATGTCCCTCATGACAAGACTGCGATTGCCAGTGCTGTCAAAAAAGCATTAGATCCTGAATTCCAAGCCGTTTTTAGAGACGCTTCAAATCCTTATGCGAAAGAAAATGCAGAGGACAACATAATTCAGATAATTAAGACTGTGCTTCCTGATTTTATAGGAAATGGGAGTGAACGGAGTTGATGGTGGTATAATGAGGATAGAAAAAATGAAATGCAATTTGTGCGGCGGAGCCAGATTTAAGTTTATGTTCCAGAAAAATGATTATTCCATAATACGGTGCAAGTCGTGCGGTCTGGTTACGGTATCTCCTTTTCCTACAGAACATGACCTAAATGAGCTGTATGAGAAAGAATACTTTGAATCCGGATCTAATAAGGTAGGGTATTCTAAATACAAGAAAGGAATTAACAACTATATCGATTATGTGACTAAACAACCATTCATAAAGAAACGGATAGATTATCTAGGCAAATTTAGTAAGGGCGGCAAGCTTCTGGATGTAGGCTGCGCGCATGGCTTTTTTATGGATAAGGCCAGAAAAAAATGGGACGTTATGGGTGTCGACATATCTAAATATGCCTGCGATTTCGGCAAAACTAAACTTAAACTGAATATATTAAATAAAACATTGGAAGATGCAGCTTTTCCCGACAATTATTTTGACGTCGTAACCATCTGGTCTTTTTTAGATCATTGTACTGATCCCCTGAAGCTTTTCCAGGAAATACACAGAATTCTGAAAGTGGGGGGCGTCTTAGCTTTTAATATATCCAATGTGGACAGTTTCAGAGCCATAGTTAACAATGAGAACTGGCGCCCAATACGCCCGCCAGAGCATTTGTATTATTACTCAATCAATACCGTGAATAGGTATCTTTCAAAAACAGGCTTTGGTAAAACGACATACTTTGGGAAGAATGAAATAGGAATAAGACATGTACTCCAAAACCCTGATTTAAGCATGGATGGCAAGAAGGTCAAATTCAGATTTTCTTTTTTGGAATCTTTGAAGGTGTCTTTTTGGGGGGCATTGTGTTATCTTTCTCTGAAAACAAAAATAAATAATTACACAATAGGAAGCAATCTTGAGGTATTTACGCGTAAAATAAAATGATCACTTCAAAACCTGAACTTGATATGAAGTTCTTTAAAAAAGAATACTTCATGAAGAATGGAAGGTCTGCATTATTCCAGGCTTTGCGTATTTTAGGACTAAACGAAAAGAGTAAGATTCTTATTCCGAATTATATTGGACTTAGCGAGAAGGAAGGTTCTGGCATATTTGACCCTATACAAGAATTGAATGTCGGGTATGAATTTTATGAACTAAACGAGGACCTATCAATAAATGAAGCAGATTTTGAAAATAAGCTCGGGCAGGCACAGATAAAAGCTGTTTTAATTGTGCATTATTTTGGATTTTATCCAAAGAACTTTGAGTGTATCCTGAAGATGTGCAAAGATCATGGTAAGTTCGTGATTGAAGATTGTGCCCATGCATTCAATTCTTACTATCGAGGCAAGCGGGCAGGCACTAATGGGGATATTAGTTTCTATTCGGTGCACAAATTTTTACCCACTTCTGATGGGGGAATATTAAGAATAAATAATACAAAGTTCTTGCCGGACAAACTTGATGAAGAAATGTCTCAAAGAGCCCTTTTGGTGCTACAAAAGGCCGACATTGATCAGATAAGCCAGAAACGAATTGAAAATTATAATTATCTCCTTGAGAAGATCAAACAAATGAATGGCGTGCATTCTTTTCACCAGGAACTTCCTGCTGGCACAGTTCCGTTAAATTTTCCAATAATAATCGAAGAAAAAGACAGAAATTCGATATATTTTGAACTAATAAAGAGATGTATACGCACGGTATCTTTATACCATACTTTAATACCTCAAATCACTGAGATGGATAATCCTATAACTTATTCCATTTCTAAACATATCCTTAATCTTCCAATACATGAAAATATCTCGAGAGAGAATATTGACATTATGCTGCATGAATTAGACGAATTGCTGAACAATGACAGAAGCTAAATTAGATGTAATACCGGTCAGCGAAGTAGACCATATCGAACGGTTTTTGAATAGCTGCAGGAATAAAGATATTAACTGCCATCCGGATTACATGGGACTTTTCCAAAAGTATCTGGGTGCAGAAGCTATATATTTCTTTTACAGCGAAGGAACAAAGTACATTTTAGTGCCTTATTTTAAACGGCCAATACATTCGGCAGAAAATGCAGATACCGGGTTTAGCGATTTAATTTCGCCGTGGTATTTTGGAGGCCCAATCCACAATCTTAAAGAGGATGACTCTGATTTCTTTGATCAGTTTAAAAAAGAATTTAGCAAATACTGTGAAAAGAATAATATTGTTGCGGAATTTCAGCGCCTTAATCCTCTATTTGAAAATCACAAAGTATACCAAAAAGACGCTGGTTTATCCTGTGACAGACCCATAGTGTATGTAGATTTAAGAAAAGATATTGAGGTATTGCGCCAAGAGTATACAAGACACACAAGAAAGAATATTAACAAGGCAGGAAGAGCTGGATTAAGAGTATATCACTCAGAAAAAGAAAGCGAGATTCGTCAATTCATCAAGTTATACTCTGAATCTATGAATAGAAAAAAAGCGGGCAAATTCCATCATTTCAATGAAACTTTCTTTGAGGGACTCTTTCAGTTGTTCAAGAATGAGATTAAGTTATTCTATGTGGAATATGAAGGCAAGGTCATATCTTCTTCCATAGCGCTAGGAAAATATGGAATATTATATGACTATCTGCGCGGCACAGACCCCGAATACTCAATTTTAAGGCCAAATGACCTGTTGCTTGATGAAATAATCACCTGGGCCAAATCCAATGGCCATACTTATTTTGTTATAGGCGGGGGAAACAGCTCTTCAATTACGGATGGGCTTTTTAGATTTAAGAAATCATTCTCTGCCACAACTGCTAATTTTTATATATATAAGAAAATTCATAATATGCAAAAATATGAAGAATTTTGCCGTAATTCCGGCAAAACTGACCTGCAATATGAGCAAGCTTCATTTTTTCCAGAGTATCGGGAGGGGAAGTCATGATTGCTGATATCAGAGAAATTTGGATGTGGCGGACTGTTTTGAAGTGAAATGGGAAATACCTTTATTTCGGGCGTATTGGGAAAATGACGATATTGAAGCAGTCAGCAGCGTACTGAAAAGAGGAATGTACTGGGCGGACGGACCGGAAATTCAGCAGTTTGAACGAAAAATTGCGGACTTTGCCGGGACCAAGTATGCTGTTGCTTTCAATTCAGGAACTTCTGCTCTGCATATGCTCCTGCAGGCCTGCGATGTAAAAAACAAAGAAGTGATAGTACCGTCATTTACGTTTGTTGCAACTGCCAATGCCGTAATCCTTGCAGGCGGAATACCGGTATTTGCGGAATCAGAACCGGACACATTTGGGCTGGATGCTGAAGATGTCGAGAAAAGGATAACCCCAAAGACTGCAGCAATAATACCTCTGCATTATGGCGGATTCCCCTCCAGGGACATAAAAAAGCTAAGAGAAATTGCAGACAAGCACAACATAAAGCTTATTGAAGATGCCGCAGAATCTCTGGGTGCAAGCATAAACGGAAAGAAAGTAGGCGCTTTCGGGCATGCATCTATGTTCAGTTTTTGCCAGAATAAAGTAATAACCACTGGCGAAGGCGGCATAATAGTGACTGATGATGAAACGATCTATGAAAAAGTTAAACTGATGAGGTCCCATGGCAGAATCGAACTCGCAGATGACTATTTTTCCAGCACACAGGATAATGATTACGTCCAGGCAGGATATAATTTGCGGATGCCGACGATGCTTGCAGCGCTAGGGCTATCGCAATTCAATAAAATACAGAAGACAATAGAATTGAGAAGAAACCATGCACAACAGTATGACGCTTATTTCTCCAGAATAAAGCAGATTACCATACCAAAAAAGATGGATGGACATTATCAAGTCTATCAGATGTATACAATACAACTGCCAGATAAAGCAACCCGAGATGCATTACAAACTCATCTTCAGGAACATGGAATCCTGAGCAAGATCTATTTCAATCCCGTTCATTTGAAAAGGCTGTACGCGCGCGATTACGGATTTGATAAAGGGGACCTGCCGAAAACGGAAGCACTTTCCGATAGAGTTTTAAATATCCCTTTATACCCCGGAATGACGGAGGAGGAGCGTAATCACCTCTTAAACACCGTCGGAGAGTTTTTCAGATGAGAGATATGACAAAATTATTTGCAGATGAGAACTCAACAATAAAAGAGGTAATGAGAGTAATAGATCTCGGCAGTGTGAAAACGGCATTAATTGTAGACAAAAATAATAAATTACAGGGCATAGCAACAGACGGTGACATAAGAAGAGGAATTCTCAATGGAGTAAGCGTCAGCGAAAGAATATCCAAAGTGATGAACAAAGACCCAATCCATGCCAAAGTGGGTGCATCGCGAGCGGAATTAATACGCCTGATGAAAGAAAAAGACATCCTGGGTTTACCGCTGCTCGATGAGAACGGAACGGTGACTGATTTTATCATGCTGTCAGGGACAGGCATTTCAAATTTTAACCTAAAAAGCAAACTGGACAAAGCACACTCCAGAATACTGGTTATAGGCGGAGCTGGATTTATTGGCTCAGTATTGGTCAGAAAATTGCTCGCAAAAGGATACAAAGTCAATGTCCTTGATATATTCCTTTATGAACAGGATTCTCTGAAGGAAATAGCAGATAATCCAAATCTCAAGATCATTAAAGGCGACAGCAGGCATATCGAGGATGTGGCACACGCTGCGCGAGATGTAGATGCTGTTGTCCATCTTGCAGAATTAGTAGGTGATCCGGCATGTGCGCTAAATACAATGACAACACAGGAAGTTAATTACCTGGCAACAAAAACCGTCGCAGAAGTGTGCAAGTACTTCCAGCTCAACAGGCTAGTTTATGCCTCCTCCTGCAGCGTCTATGGCGCATCAGAAGGTGATGAGCTTTTAACAGAAACTTCGCGGCTAAATCCTGTTTCGTTATATGCCAAAATGAAAATTGCTTCAGAAAATGCCCTGCTGGAAATGAAAGATGAGAATTTCTGCCCCACAATATTACGATTGAGCACGGTATTTGGATTCTCGCACAGGCCGCGCTTTGATCTTGTTGTAAACCTGCTGACAGCAAAAGCAATGATTGATAAGAAAATAACAGTATTCGGCGGAGACCAATGGAGGCCAAACGTGCATGTGGCCGATGTTGCTGATACAATAATCGCAGTGCTGGAAGCACCGATAGAACTTGTCGGCGGGCAAATATTTAACGTAGGCTCTGAAGTTAACAATACTACAATACGCCAGCTCGGTGAAATGATAAAAAAAGAAATTCCCGATGCTGAACTGATCATAGACAAGGACAATACCGACAGAAGAGACTATAAAGTAGATTTCAGCAAACTACGAAATCAGGTGAATTTCTGCGGAAATCTTAAACTGCTCGATGGTGTAGTTGAACTAAAAAAAGCGTTTGAACAGAATTTGATTGCAGATTATAAACAAAGAAAATATAACAATTATTTATTCCTTACCAAGGAGAATGAGAAAAAGTGAAATGGTAGAAAAAGAAGTTCTGGACAAAGAAGCAGAAGCATTTGACCATCAGGTTGAAGACAGAATTGAGAATGGCTTTATTCCTGATTTAAGGAGACTGAGGAAGGTTGAATGGTTTTATAATAATGTCTGGAGAGAACCAGAATTTGTAAACATCTACATAAGGCCTATAGTAAATTTTGTTTTAGCAAAGGCTGTGAAATCGGGAGGAAAGGTACTAGAGCTTGGCTGCGGACATGGATATCTGACTTTAGAGCTGGCAAGAAACGGCTTGGATGTTGTCGGTATAGACTTATCTCCTAAAAGTATAGCATATGCAAAAAAATTTGCAGATGAGAATCCCTTCAAAGAAGGATTCGGATCTTTAGACTATAAGTGCGGCGATATCTTATCGATAGATCTGGGGACAGAAGAATTTGACACCGTGGTGTTTTTTGGAACTCTACACCATATGCCTGACGCGGATTTAGTTTTGTCAAAGGTAAGCCGCGCTTTAAAACCTAATGGAAACCTTATTGTGTGTGAGCCTGTGCGAGACAAGTTCACAAAGAAATCAGCAGAGTTTGCCGCGATCTTAAGAGCGATCCTGCCTACCTGGATTCCTTATGATGAAAAACTGAAGAACTTAAGCACTCCAGAATCATGGGATAAATATGTGAATGATGTCTTTGAGGAATATACCTATTCTGATGAGCATGAACAATCTCCGATGGATAATGCAACTTCCTCAGAAGAAGTGATCATAGAGAAACTTAAAAAGTTTTTTTCAATCGAGACCACAGAGTACTCGACTGCTTTTGTCGATAAGATGATAGGCGGATTAAGAGGCGAAAACAGATTTGTGCTGGCTGAGTTCCTGAATTTTCTGGACGGAGAGATGATAAGAAAGAAAATACTGCCCTCGACGCTCATAAAACTTCATGCGGTTAAGAAATAATTGCGTTTACTGTTTTCTTAAATTCTTTACAAAATTATACAATATCTTGATGTCAACAACCTTGCCCCAAACTATGACTAATGCGAAAGCAACAAGCCCCAGAGCCAGCCCGAGCACGGGTAAGAATGGTTTGAGCAGGAAAATTGGAATACTGAGTGCTGACACGGCGATCAGGAGCCACAATAAACCAAATTTGAAAGAAATATTCTTTCTCAAGTTGCAATAAGAGACCAGAAACATTGCAAGATAGCTTATTGAAGTAGTAAGTGCAGCCCCGGTAATACCAAACAAAGGAATAAGGATTAGGTTCAAAACAACATTTATTCCTGCGCTGATTAAAGTTGCATGGCTTATGCTTTTCGGACTTCCCAAGCCATTTAACAATGAAAAATTGATTTTTGAGAGACACAAAAAAGCAACTCCTACGGCAAGAATCTTCAAAGCCATAGCACCGGCGCCGAACTCCGCGCCAAACATAGTCTTTAATATTATGCCGGGGAAGAAAAAGAAAATTGCGCATATAGGCAAAGCTGCGGCCAGAACATAACCGTATACTGTTGTTGTACCTTTCGACAATACTGCGCTTTTGCCTTTAGTATGAAGTTCAGATGCCATCGGGAAAAGCACAGTGGTTACCGCCATGCTGAAATAACTGACAAGCAGGGCAGTCGGCAAAACTGAATTGTAAATACCCACTTCTTTTATCGGGACAAGATAGGTGAGCATAATTACATCGACATAGCCGATTATAAGGCCCGCAAAGCTGCTGATCATATTCGGGGCAGCGAACAAGGCAAGCTTCCGGAAAACAGTCTTTTCAAAAGTGAATTTAATAGGCCAGATAAGCGTGAACGCAGCAGGTGAAAAAAGCAATACACTGAGCAGGCTTCCCGCCCCGTAAGCAACAGTTGGCAGCAAAGTATCTTTCTCAAAACCTACCAAGTAGAGGATTATGCATGCGAGAAGAAAAAACAATTTGTTGGATGCGTACAGAAGACCTCGCGTAGTTATCTTCTGGAATGCCTGAAAAAGGAACAGGTAGTATTCATCGAGATTATTGACAATCAAAACCAGCGCCAGAATAACCAGCACAATTGCTGAGTTTTCTATCTTAAAATAGTATTTTGAAAGCAAATGGGAAAGCAGGATCAGCAGAGCTGAAATGCATACGGCGAGCAATATCTTAATAGTAATAACGTGATGTGTTATTGTGTGAATGAGCTCTTTCCGGTCTTCGGCAATATGATGGCTTACGTAACGAACCAGAGCTTGTCCAAAACCCAAGTCGGCAAACAACTTGAAGAACATAACAAAAGTGAAAACAGAATAAAACAGGCCAAAACTGTCAACATCCAGAATGTGCGCTAAAAAAGCCCGGGTTCCATATCCTGAAAATGCAGCGAGAATAGTAGTCAGGAATGTTGCAATGCTTCCACTTAGTCCACGCTTAAGATAGTTTGACATGCTTAAAGATAACCTAAATCACTAAGCCTTTGCTTGATTTTTTCTTCTTCTTCCTGCGTATAAGCAGTTCCAATGGTCTTTTTGCCGGCAGTCTCATAGGATTTGATTTTAGTGAAGTTGGGCACATTCTCCAAGCAATTCTCGAGGATTGTCCCATCCATGTCCTCTGCAAGCGGCAAGCCTGCCAGGAACAAGATTGTTGGCGCTATGTTGATCACATCTACATCACCCATATCAAATCCCTGCTTTATGTTCCGCCCGGCAATCAAAAAAATGCCGTCCGGAGAGTGATCATGCTGGCCTGACCGGATAAATTTATCTGAATATTTTCTTTTCGGAACAGATTCCATGCCATGATCGGACATTACGATAATCACATCGTCTTCATTGAGCAGGTCAAGCATCTCGCCAAGCCTTCGGTCAGTCATTTTGTAATATTCCGGAATAACTTTGCAGAATTTCTGAATCTCAGATTCACTAATACCTGCAAACTTGAAGTCATCGATGTGATTATACTGCCAGAAAACATGCTGCAAAGGATCAAGACCGGGCAAATAAATGCAGTAAAGGTCAGGATTGAATTCTTTGAATAAGTGTTTTCCAAAACTGAAATAAAAACAATCAGTGTTAAAATAATACTTAAACAGGCTCACTCTGTTACGTGGAACATATTCCGTATTTGCAAGAGCATTTTTCTCCGTTTCAGACAAGTCGCCGAAAAAAGATGCAATGATATCTTTGGTCGCATAGTTTTTTACAAAGTCTTTAGTCTGTCCGGATATTGAACTGGGGAAAACCAGCCTCTCATTTTTATCATACATACGATAATGAGTGGATTTTGATAACATTGCGGATAAAAATGAATTACTCTTTTCAGAGACAATGAAACCATTAACAGACTCAGCAGGCCAGGAGTTCCACCATCCCACCATTCCTGCTTTTTTTCCATTGTCCGAGAAAATGTTCCATAATGCCTGCACTTTACGGTCGTTGCTGGTAAGCAGATGATTATCTCCAAGACCGATCTTTTTCAGCAAATTACCGAGTTTAACAGTAGCCCAATATTGAGCCCTGCGCGGAAAACTGAATGCATGATAGTTTTCCTTCCTGTAGAACAGACCAAAAAGACCCGAATAAGCTTTCGTGAAAAAATTATCTGACAGGTTGAAAGATTTCTTACCGAGCTTAAGCTTTGTGTTGCAGAAAAATTCGATTCCATGCTTTCTTGGAACTTTTCCAGTTGCGACGGAGTTCCACAATGCAGGAGACTTATATCCTTTCAGCGGCTTCAGATTTCCATAAGACCCTGTTTGCATGAGGCGCTTGAAATTCGGCAGGCAATCCTCTTTGAGCAAAGGCTTGATCATGGTCCATGTTGCTGAATCAATCCCTAAAAGCACTATCCTTCCCATGCACCACGAGGCAATCGGAACCTATTTAAATGTTTTCAGACAGAGCTTCATAAACTTATTAAAAGGCAAATAAGCACTTTGACGTATGGCAAGATTATTCATATTCGGAATTGATGGCGTCCCGTTTAAGCTGATGGAATCCTATTCTGACCAGGGAATAATGCCTAATTTCAAGAAACTCAGAGATGAAGGCCGTGTTTTCTGCAAGATGAACTCATCCATTCCTGACATATCTTCAGTTTCATGGAGCACGATAATCAGCGGAAAGAATCCCGGAGAGCACGGCATTTTTGGATTTACAGATTTAGTTCCCGGAACTTATACCCTGACTTTTCCCAACTTTGCGACGATGAAAGCAAAAGCATTCTGGGAAAGCGATGACGGGAAAAAGTATGTCATAATCAATGTCCCATCGACATATCCTGCTAAACCTCTGAACGGGTGCCATGTATCGGGGTTTGTCAGCCTGGATATCGATCAAGCATCTTATCCAGAAGAATTTACAGCCCAGCTGAAACGGGAAGGATACAGGATTGATGTGAACTCAGAACTAGGACATACAGACAAAGATAAGTTTATGGAAGACTTATTTGAGACATTGCGCATAAGGACCAGAGTCGGGCTAAGCACTTTCGACCAGCAGGATTGGGATGTCTTCTTTTTTGTGGTGACTGGAAGCGACAGGATCGGGCACTTTCTCGCGAAAGCATTCGCGGATAAAACGCATCCTTTCCATGAGAAATACAAAGCATATTTCACAGCAGTAGATGATTCACTCGGCAAATTCCTCGCCAAACTCAAGCCTGAGGACTCAATAATGATGATGAGTGACCATGGCATGGAGCCGATAAAGCAAAATGTCTATTTGAACGCGTTCCTGAAAGACAAAGGGTTCCTGAAACTTACTGAGAATTCAAACAATTATGAGAATATTTCCTCAGAAACAAAAGCTTTTGCACTTGATCCCGGAAGGATTTACATCCATACTGCGGGCAGATATCCGAATGGCGCTGTAACACTTGATGAAAAAGAAAAAATAATTGCCGCGCTAATAAAAGCGCTTGAGCAGCTTGAATTTGAGGGTGAAAAAGTAATTGATAAGGTTTACCGCAGGGACGAGATCTACAAAGGGCCGGAGACGAAATATGGACCGGATCTTGTAGTTATGTCCAGGCCAGGCTTCAATCTCAAAGGCGCCCTAGCCAAGGACACCGTATTTAGCACAGATATCTTTGAGGGCAAACACACTTACGATGACAGCTTCTTTTTTGTAAAATCGCCAGTCGCTATAGACTTGCCCGATAAGTTCTGCGTAGAGAATGTACTGCAGATAATAGACAGGATAGAGAAATGACAAAAGCACTAATAACAGGAGGCTGTGGATTTATCGGCGTGAATCTTGTAGAGTACCTGCTCAATAATACCGACTGGGAACTGGTTGTGCTCGATGATCTCAGCAACAGCAAAATAGACGACTTTGAGGCAGTATGGGACAAGAAAAGAGTCAAATTATACAAAGGCGATGCGAGGGATGTTGAGCTTATCGACAGGGCCATTGAAAATTGCGATTATGTAGTTAGCCTTGCAGCGCTCGTGGACGTAAGGGAATCAATCGAGGAACCTGTGATCAATGCGGATGTAAATGTAATGTCGCTGGTCAAACAATTGATGTGCGCAGCAAATGCCAAGATTAAGAAACTTGTATTCAGCAGCAGCGGCGCAGCACTCGGGGATTCTCAGCAGCCAATGAAAGAAAACCTGCTGCCGCAGCCAATGAGCCCGTATGGCGCAAGCAAGTTAGCCGGAGAGGCGTATTGCAGCGCATTTGCAGAAGGCTTCGGGCTGCCGACGGTAGCACTCAGATTCTCAAATGTATACGGCCCAAGATCGTATGGGAAAGGCGGAGTAATACCAAAATTCATCCAGAATGCGATCAACGGACAAAAATCAGTAATTTTTGGAGACGGCAGCCAGACAAGAGATTTTGTTTATGTAGAGGATATCTGCAGGGCAATATTTCTCGCGCTCACAAAAGAACTGCCAAACAAGTATGAACTAATACAGCTCGGAACAGGTAGGGAAATGCCGCTCAATACATTCGTGGAACTGCTCAAAAAAGATCTTAGCGCACAAGGCATAGCACTCGAATGCCAATATGCCGCTGCAAAAAAGGGCGAGATTTACAGGAACTATGCAGACATATCAAAAGCAAGGGAAGTATTAGGCTATGAGCCGAACATTGGGTTTGAGGAAGGGCTGAAGAAGACCGTCGAGTGGTTTGTAAAGAGAAAAGCCTGATATGTATTCTTTAATTTCATAAACTTTAAATACTGACTAAAATGAGCCTACATAGAATTATGTATAAGGGGCTAAATGGACAATCGAACAACAATACAGGTTTCAGATGAAGTCAGGAAAGAGCTGAGAATACTTGCTTCAAGACGGGATGTTCCCTACGAAAGCCTTCTAAAAGACATGATTGAAGTCTTTAAAGAACTTGACAGGGACAAGACAATAATCTCCATTCCCACGCCGCTTGCAAACAAATTAAGATGCAGGGACGGATTCAGCTCGGTAGGAGAATATTGTACATTTCTCCTTAGGCTAGTATTATCTGAACAGGGAGATAAAAGCACAATTACAAAAACTGATGAGCAGAAACTCAAAAAGAAACTCAAAGCACTTGGCTATCTGGGGTGAAAAATGAGCGAAATCAAAATACCAAAAGAAATTGCAGACCGGCTGCAGAAGAGAGTTGATGAGTCAAATGGAGAATTCAACACAGTCGAGGAATATGTTAATTATATTCTTGGACAGGTCGTCGAAAGGCTGGAGGCCGAGAGTAATGAACACGATGAAGAAGTGTACAGCGAAGAAGACGAGAAAAAAGTCAAGGAAAAACTGAAAGCGCTCGGGTATCTGGACTAGGAGGCAAAAAATGGAGACGAACGAATATCTCGACGAACTCGAAAACAAAAGCATATACATAATACGTGAAGCTTACAAGCAGTTCAAGAACGTAGCACTGTTATGGTCGATCGGAAAAGACTCGACAACAATGCTCTGGCTCGCAAGAAAAGCATTCTTCGGCAAAATACCATTCCCGGTAATGCATATCGACACTACATTCAAATTTCCTGAGATGTACAAGTTCAGGGATAAAATTGCGCAGGAATGGGGCCTTAAGCTCATTGTTGCAAAAAACGAAGATGCTATTGCAAAAGGCGTCACGTACGATACGCATGATGCATTCACATGCTGCCACGAACTGAAAACGGTCGCGCTGCAGAAAGCAATTGAGAAATACAAGTTCAAAGCACTGTTCGTTGCAATCAGGAGAGACGAGCACGGCGTAAGGGCCAAAGAAAGAGTCTTCTCGCCGAGAAACATAGAATTCAAGTGGGATTATAAGGACCAGCCTGCAGAATTATGGGACCAGTACAAGAGCAAAGCAGATGCTGAACAGCACATAAGAGTACACCCGATGCTTCACTGGACCGAACTTGACATCTGGGAGTACACAAAAAGAGAAGGATGCCCGGTCAATGAGCTTTACTTTGCAAAAAACGGCAAGAGATACAGAAGCCTCGGCTGCATGCCGATAACAGTGCCGATAGAGAGCAATGCGGACGATGTCGATAAGATCGTAGAAGAGATCAGAACATCAAAGACTGCAGAAAGAGCAGGCAGAAGCCAGGATAAGGAACAGGCGCATACAATGCAGAAGCTCAGGAGCCTGGGGTATATGTAACTTTAAGAGAGGTTAAAATGCAAGAATACCTGAAATTTGTAATTGTCGGCCATGTCGACCATGGCAAATCCACGCTGATAGGAAGACTGCTGTACGATACTAACTCTTTGCCCGAAGGCAAGATGGAAGAGATAAAGAAGATGAGCGAAGAGAAAGGCAAGGAAGCAGAGTTTGCATTCGTGCTTGACGCTTTAGAAGAGGAGATGGAGCAGGGAATAACAATTGACACTACCCAGATCTGGTTCAAAACTCCCAAACGGCAATATGTTATTATCGATGCGCCTGGGCACAAGGAATTCCTGAAGAACATGATCACAGGCGCTTCACAGGGCGAAGCAGCAATACTGATAGTTGATGCAGAAGAGGGCGTCAAGGAGAACACCAAGCGCCACGCTTACATCTTAAGCATGCTCGGAATTAAACAAGTGGTTGTTGTAATGAACAAGATGGACCTTGTAGGCTACAAGGAAGAAAGATACAACGAAGTTAAAACTGAGCTTGAAAAATTCCTCGGCCAGCTCGGTGTTAAGCCCTTGTACTACATACCCCTATCAGCAAAACAAGGCGACAATGTCGCGAAGAAATCAGAGAACATGCCCTGGTATACAGGGATGACCGTG